>NZ_JACHTO010000018.1:0-33916 GCF_020135895.1 Campylobacter sp. 2457A
TTGTCTATATAGGGTTTTTATATTTACTTGTGTGGGTTTTTAATTGGTTTTTTAGGTTGTTAAGCTAGATTGTATAAAATTACTTATTTTTAAAGTAGCGTATAACGGTTTATTTTTTAATAGTTAAGAAATAATATTTATTTATAAAAGATAAATGAGTGTCTAAAAACTTAACAAACTTCTAAACCTTAATATTCACACTTCTATGTTTAGTTTTAGAACTTAATTTACTAAGATGATTGGTATTAGAGTTGGAATTGCTATCATTAGAATTGGAATTATCATTGCTATTAGAATTGTTATTTGTATTGTCATTATCTATTTTTACATTAAAAAGAATTTCTAATTCTTTTGCTAAATCAAATTTATTTTCAAGAAGTTTTTTTATAAGTTCATTTCTTATATTATCATCTTTATAAGTTTCTTTGTTTTTACTTTCTGCTTGGATGAGTTTGAAGGGTTTTTGAGTATTGTCATCTTGTGTTTTTTTATTTTTATTATTTGAAATGCTTTGTCCGTTAGGGAAAGTATGATAGATAATTCCTTTAGCTTTTTCTTCTGCTTCTAAATTTTCTATAAAGTCATTGTATCTTTCTTTAAAATCTAAATATTTAGTTTTAAACTCATTTAAACTTATATTAGAATTGATTAATTCATTGTATTCTTTAGCAAAATCTCTAGCTTGTTGTGCTAATTCAGTATTGCCTATGTTCTGACTTCTTTTGATATTTATTTGTACAGATAATCGCTCGCTGATAAATTCCCATTGATTATCTCCTGTTTCAGTATTTTCCAATGCAGAATTTCTAAAATGATTAGCATTCATAAAATTTTGAAAATCATTACGTTCTGCTTCGCTAACATTTTTATCAACTAAAATTTTTCCAAGCAATTTGGTATCGCCCTCTAAAAAATTAGTTGTTGCACCATAAAGTTGGGAATTTAAAAAGCCCATTAAAACTCCGCCCTTATCTATACTTCCATCTTCATTAATATAAGCATTTTTGTTTAATCTTGTATCTCCATTATTACTAAAAATATTATCAGTATTAATATCTTCAAAATATGAACCATTCCAAGTATTGAAACTAGCATATATTGTGTCTTGAGAGAAATCTATTTTTTCATATTCGTCTTTAGTGTAAATTTTAGTTATATTGTAATTTTTATCCATACTAAAACCATAAGGAAGGTTTTTTAACTCTTCTTGAGAAAAACTTGAATTTGAATTTGGGGTATGAGTTGTGAAAAAGCTTTATAAGCATTTCCTATAGTTTTAGCTATATCAACCTTATAATGTGTAGAAAAAATAAAATTATCACTTTCTTGAAAATTCACAAAACTTTCCATATCTTTAGCATAAATCTTATAATCTTTAGGTATTCCTGCAGCTTCATTGAAATCACTAGTGAAAAAACCATCTTCATCTACACCATAACCTAGTATTTTATTAACAGCCTTAGATTTATCACTTACTAAATTTGAATTTGTTTGTTTTAATGAGGTATTGTTTGAAATATTATTATTGTTTAAATTTGTATTATTGTTTATTTCTTTATTATTATTATCTACTGAATCATTTGTTTTAGAATTCTTTTTATTAGAATTTAAAGTATTTGTATAGTAATTATAATTTGAGTAAGAATTTATACTGTTTATCATTTTACTGCCTTTTAGTATATTGATCATTTCTACCTTATATATCGGTAGAAATGATGAGAAGTTTATATTTTAGGTTAATGCAAACTACTTACAATTTTAAAATATACTTAAAATAAATATATTTATAAATTATTTAATATATTTTATTGATTTAGATTAATATTTTATAAAAATATTCTCTATAAAATGATATAAAAATATTTTTTATTATAAAAATATTAAATTTATTAAATATTAAACTTAATTAAGATAAATTTAATACAAACAAATTTAACAAAATATAAATAATAAATTTTATTATATAAAAAATTTATTATTTATATAAATAAACAATTTCACAAGGTGTAAATTATGAAAAAAAATATTTTTAAAAATAGTTTTTTGTGTTTATTGCTTGGAGTTGGATTTTGTTTAAGTGCAAGTAGTGCAGAAAACCCTAATGTTTTAATACAGGGGCAAGCAGCACAAGATGGCAATACAAAACCAAGAACTCTTGAGGGTTATGTACATCAGGAGGATTCTTTTTTTAAGTATTTAAAAGAAAATCACCCAATGTTTAAATACGAAAAAGAAGGACGCATAATTGGTAAATATGCTATTAGTGATAGAGAGGAAGAATATGTAGAATTTTCCAATGGTCCAACATTTGCCGAGCAAAATAATTTAGCTCATGCTTCAGTTACTTATCGCTTAGGAATGGAATCATTTTTAGATTTTCCAAATAAATTTGTAGGACCTAAAAAGTGTGGAGAGTGTCATCCAGCTCAATATAAAGCTTGGGAAAGATCTCGTCATGCTAAAGTTGTCCGTTTTCCTGATGAATTTGAAGAGGTTGGAAATGATTTAAAAAAACCTATGTATAATTCAAAATCTACAATTTTGCCTGAAGGAATTTATCCTGATGACGTATATGTGATCATTGGAACTCCTAGAACAAAATATGGTTTTATAGATAAGTGGCTTGTGCGTGGAACTTATCATGTAGAAGATGGAAATCTTAGCAATATGACTGGAAAAATTGTTGCGGGTGGAAATCAATTTTCAAGGCTTTGGAGTGAATTTTTAACTCCTGAAATGGCTAAAAAAATTGCAGAATTTTCTCCAGGTTTTCCAACCACTTTGGAACAATTTGGTGGTGATGGTTCACAAGTTTGGGGAACAAATTCTTATGCGGCTCAATATCGTAAAAATATGCTCTTTCAACCGGCAAGTTCTTATTGCGAAACTTGTCACAGTTTTAAATTTGACTTTAAAAGCAAAGAAGAATTTTATAAAGCTTTAGGAAATGCAAAAGAACTTAGAAAACATACTATTTCTAAGGGTATATCTTGTGAAGAATGTCATGGAGCTGGAGCCCATCTTTATGGTGCTAGAGGTGCTGGTATGCCTTCAAATTGTGAAAGATGCCATCAAAGATTTTCTTATAATGAAGAAGATGCAAAGAAAAATCCTAGAAAGCCTTTTAATGTGTTTTTCAAATCAAGTTGCCCAGCTTGTGGAACTGAAGGTTCGCAAATGTATAGTTCAGCGCATTATGATAAAGGAATGAGATGTGCCACTTGTCATGATCCGCATGAAGTAACTTATAATGATTGGAAAGATGGATATACAAAAGTAGGATTGAAAAAATCCTGCACAGATTGTCATGATACTCAAGCAAGTTTCTTTAAACAAGGTGGAGTACATTCTAAAGATAATTGTACAGCTTGCCATATGCCAAATATGATGAGTTGTGAAAATTTTGGAGCTATTCAAAATCCAGATAAAGGAGGATTTGATAATGTTAGAGCTTCTCATATTTGGAAAATTAAAGTAGATAAAAATGCAAAAACTCTTAATCCGCCTGCAGGTAAAGAAAGGTCTCCAAAAACTCCAGGTTGGACTGTAGCTAGAGATGATGATGGAAGATTCTTCCTCGATCTTATGTGGGCTTGCGGACGTACAAGTTTTAGTGATCCAAATCTTATGGGGCCAGGTGCTAGTGGATGCCATAGTGCAGTTCAGTCTAATTTGCCAAAAAAACTTCATTTTAGTGATCAAGAAACAATTTATAATGTAGTTGTTGGTTGGCAAAAACCTGTAAAAGATGGATATGAAAATATTCTTAAAGGTATAAAAGAAATCGATAGAGCTATGGCTGAAAATCCTAAGCTATCTGTAGAGAAAAAATCTCGTGTAATTACCTTGACAAATCAAGCAAGAGCTATTGCAGATAAAATACAAAAAGATGGATCTTGGGGTGTTCATGGACCAGTTTATTCTAAGAAGATCGTTGATGAAGCTTTAGTTTATATACAAGAAGCCAAGAATATTTTAAAATAAAATTTTTCGCCTATTTTTTAGGCGAAAATCGAAGGAGAAAGGCTTGAAACGAAATTTTATCAAAATCATATTTCTTTTTTTATGTTTTTGTGGCAGTTTGTATGCAGATGGGAAAATAAAAATTGGTATTTTAGATGGCGTAACTCCTATTAGCATGAGTGATGCTGAAAAATTTTTATATCAAAAAAATGTATATTTTATTGATATAAATTCTAAAGAAGAAAGAGAGATGGCAGGGATTATCCCTAATGCTATTTTAGTTGATAGCCAAAATTGGCAAAATTTACTTCCAAGTGATTTGAATACTACTTTAATATTTTATGGATCTAATCGTTTTACTTATAATGCCTCAAATCTTGCAAATCTAAGTCAAAAGTTAGGTTATACTCATGTTTATGTTATGCTTGATGGTATAGAATCTTGGGTGTTATCTGGTAGAAAAGTTCAAAAAGAGCAAGTAGAAAGATGGGAAAATGCTACGAATTTGGCCGATTTTAAGGATAGTATTCACTCAAAAATGTATTTTGGAGATATTCCAAGTTGTAGAGATTGTCATGGAAAAGGTGAAGATAAAAAAATTATTCGCTATAGTAATGCTACAAATTTAGAACTTATCAATCAAAATTGTGCAAGTTGTCATAAAAATGTAGATCAAGAGTTTAAACATAGTATTCATCAAAATTTTAGTCAAATAATACTTGACGAAAATGGAAAAAAGAAAAAAACTCCAACTTGTACCACTTGTCATGATATCCATAGCAATAATGCATTGTTTAGCACTATGACTTTAAAACAAAGAAGTGATTTTAAATGCGGAGAATGCCACAAGGATAAACAAGATCGATATCATGATACTTTTCACGGAAAAGCTATGGTGTTGAATAATCCAGGTGATGCGCCTAAAATCGCTGCTTGTTATGATTGTCATGGTAAGCATAATATTTTAAAAGTTAATGATTTAAATTCAACCTTATCTTCTTTAAATCGTGTTCAAACTTGTGCTCAATGTCATCCAAATTCTAATGAAAATTTTTCAAACTTTATTGCACATGCAGATCATACAGATGGAAAGAATTTTCCATTGCTTCATGGAGCTTATGTTTTTATGACAGCTTTGGTGATTGGAGTTTTTGTATTTTTTGGATTGCATACTTTTCTTTGGAGTATTAGGCTTATTTTGGCAAGAATTTTTAATCCAATTCAATGGAAAAAAGCAAAAGAAGAGGCACATAGTGATAAAATTTTAATTAAACGTTTTTCAACTTTTCACAAAATTCAGCATTTTTTTATGGCTGCTAGTTTTCTTGGTTTAGCTTTTTCAGGATTGCCACAAAAATTTTATACAGCTCCATGGGCTCAAACCATGGTTAATGTTATGGGTGGACCAATTGGTGCAACGATTGTACATCATATAAGTGCTATTGTTATGTTTGCTGTATTTTTCTCTCACATAGGAGAAATTATTGTGGTAAATTGGAAAAGAAGGGATTTAGTGCGTGATCCTAAAACTGGAAAACTTGATAAAATGAAAATTTTAAAAGCACTTTTTGGCCCTGACTCTTTAATGCCGAATTATCAAGATTTTAAAGATATAAAAGCGCATTTTAAATGGTTTTTTGGTATGGGAGAAAGACCACAATTTGATCGTTGGACCTATTGGGAAAAATTCGATTATTTGGCTGTATTTTGGGGTATGTTTGTAATAGGATTTTCAGGATTAGTTTTATGGTTCCCGACTTTCTTTAGTTTGTTTTTACCAGGATGGATGATCAATCTTTGTTCTTTGGTGCATTCTGACGAAGCTCTACTTGCAACAGGGTTTATTTTTGCAATCCATTTTTTCAATACCCACTTTAGAGCAGATCGTTTTCCTATGGATATGGTTATTTTTTCTGGAACTCAAAGCGAGAGTGAAGTTAAAAATGAAAGAAATGTTTATTATAAACGATTGCAAGAAAGCGGAAAGCTCGAGAGTTTGTATGTGAAAAAATCTAGATTTGATTCTTATAAAGGTATAGCTAAATTAGCCGGTTATCTCATGCTTATTACAGGCATGGTGTTTTTATTCTTGATGATCTATGCTTTTATATTTGATTTATTAAAATAATTGCCTATTTTTTAGGCAATTATTTGATTGTGAAAGGAAGGAATGCTAAAAAAGATTATTTTAATTATAAATTTATTTGTATTATTTGCTTGTAGCGGTGATGATAAAATAGATAAAAATATTATTTCTAACGGAACTCAATCTTCTCAAGAAAATATAGAAATTTCAAACAATCTTGATATTAATTCTTATAAAGAAATCTCAAGTTTTTTTAAAAATAATCAAGAAATTATTTTTTCTAAAAAACCGACTTTGATTATATTTAGTGCTAACAACTGTATTTACTGTGAAAGATTAAAAAATGAGATAAAGAATAATGAAGAAATTCAAAAAATGCTTAGTAGTGACTATAATTCTTACTATATTAATATAAGTTATCAAAAAATTCATGATTATCAAGGCGAAAAAATAAGCACTATAGAGCTTTCTCAAAAACTGGGTATTGACTCAACTCCAACTATAGTTTTTTTTAATTCTGATGGAAAAATTTTATTTATCTATCCAGGTTTTATCAGTGCCAAACGTTTTATTTTAACCATGGATCTTTTAAAAAATAAACAAAATCAAGAATTAGATGAAAATGAACTTTTGAAAAAAATATTTTTAAGTTATAGGGAGAAAAATGTTTAGAAAAATCTTTTTTTCTTTTTGGATGAGTCTTGTTTTACTGTCTATTTATGCAATTTCTTGTGCGATTGCTACTTTTATTGAAAACGATTTTGGGACAAATGCTGCTAAAGCGATGGTTTATAATGCTTTTTGGTTTGACTTGTTGCATCTTTTGCTTTTGATTAATCTTATAGGTATTATTTTTATACATAAACTTTTTCAGAGAAAAAAATATGCCGCTTTATTATTGCATTGTGCTTTTATAGTTATTTTATTGGGTGCTGGAATCACGAGATATTTTGGGATAGAAGGCGGTATGCATATTAGAGAAGGACAAAGTTCAAATATCGTTGTTACTAGGGATGAATTTATAACTTTATTGCTTTACAATGATAATGGAAAAGTTAGAGAATATCAGTCTTTTGGAGTTGATTTTAATCCTTTGTTAAAAAATAGTTTTCAAAAAGAAATTCTAATTGAAAATAAAAAAGTAGATCTCAATTTACTTGATTATGAAAAAGCTTCTGATGCGATGAGTAGTCCTGTTATAAAGATAAAAATTTCTTTTAATGGAGACTCTAAGGAAATTTTACTCGTGCCAAATTATAATAATGAAAATGTATTGCCTTTTAGATTAGGAGGAGAAATTTTTGCACTCAATTGGGGTCCTGAAGAGATCACGCTTCCTTTTTCGATTGATTTGAAAGATTTTATTTTAGAACGTTATGCAGGTTCAATGAGTCCTTCATCTTACGCTTCGGATATTGAAGTGATAGATAAAGATAAAAGTTTTGAATATAAAATTTTTATGAATAATGTTTTAGATTATGGTGGATATAGATTTTTTCAAAGCTCTTATGATGAGGATGAAAAAGGAACTATTTTTTCAGTCAATAAAGATCCTGGAAAAATTCCAACTTATATAGGTTATGCTTTATTGATATGTGGTTTTGTTTGGATTTTATTTGATAAAAGATCGAGATTTGCTAAACTTTCAAATTATCTTAAAAATCAAAAAAATCTTATTTTGGTGATTTTTTGTCTTTTTATTGCACATACTAAGGTTTTTGCCGAATGGGATAGCTTAAAACTTGTGCAAAGCATCAAGGATAATTCTTCGCAGCATTCTTTGCTTTTTGGTAGTTTATTGGTTCAAGATTTTGATGGAAGAATTAAACCTATGGATTCTGTAGCAATGAATTATATCCATAAGATTATTAAGAAAAATAATTTTTTAGGATTAAATTATAATCAGATTTTTTTAGGCATGACTATGTATCCACAAAATTTTCAACATATAAAAATGATTAGCGTAAAAACTCCGCAGATTAAAGAGATTTTAGGGGTGGATAAAAATGAAAAATATATAGCTTATAGTGATGTATTTGATAAAGAATTTTACAAGCTTACAAATTATGTTGAAGAGGCGAATCGTAAAAAGCCTGTTTTAAGAAATCAATTTGATAAAGATATTTTATCCTTAGATGAAAAAATCAATATAGCTCATTATATTTATAGTGGAAAAATTTTTAGAATTTTTCCAGATCCAAGTCAAAAAACATATACTTGGTATTCTCCAGCTACTTCTATGCCTTTTGAGTCAAAAGATATAGAGAATATACAAAATTTACTTTTAAGGTATTTTTTTGATTTTGATCAAGCTTTAACAAATAAGGACTTTTCAAAAGCCGATGAAGATATAAAGAAAATTAAGGATTTTCAAAAATATTATGCTCAAAATCTTATTCCATCCAAAACAAAAATTAATTTAGAGATATTTTTAAATCACTATAATATTTTTAATAATCTTGTTTTTGTTTATATTTGCTTGGGCGGTATGTTTTTTATTCTTCTTTTTTATGAAATTTTAAGTTTAAAAAAGACATCAAAATGGTTTAAAAGAGTGTTATTTTTGCTAATTTCCTTTAGTGTAATTATTCACGCTCTTGCTTTGATCATTCGTTGGTATATTGGTGATCACGCACCTTGGAGTAATGCTTATGAAAGTATGGTTTATATCGCTTTTGCTTGTGCTTTTTCTGGTGTGATTTTTTATAAAAAATCTCCTTTAGCATTTTGCACAGCAAGCATTATGGCAGGAATTTCTTTATTTGTTGCTCATCTTGGTTTTATGGATCCTCAAATTACAAATTTAGTGCCTGTATTGAAGTCCTATTGGTTAAATATCCATGTTTCTATTATCACTGCAAGTTATGGTTTTTTAGGTCTTTGTTTTTTACTTGGAATTTTTACTCTGTTTTTATTTATGTTAAGAAATAAAAAAAGAAAACAAGTTGATCAAAGTATTTTAAATTTGCATTGCATTAATGAAATGGCGATGATATTGGGTCTTGCTTTATTAACTATTGGTAATTTTTTGGGTGGAGTTTGGGCTAATGAAAGCTGGGGAAGGTATTGGGGCTGGGATTCTAAAGAAACGTGGGCTTTAATTTCTATCGTTGTTTATACTATCATTTTACATCTTAGATTTATTTCTGTATTTAACAATCCTTATGTTTTTGCAACGGCAAGTGTGTTGGGATTTTATTCTATATTGATGACTTATTTTGGAGTGAATTTTTATCTTTCTGGGCTTCATTCTTATGCAGCTGGAGATCCTATGCCTATTCCAATTTTTTTATATTTCTTTGTGTTTTTTACTTTATTTTTTATTGTAGGAGCTTTTTTCAAAAACAAATTAAAAAGCCCTATTTAAGATGAAAAAATGAGGTGTTTAAAAACGCTTCATTTTAGTAGTCTAAATTTTTATGTAAAATTGTACCATTAAAATCGATATAAATTTTTATCCCATTACTGAGTTTTATTTTATAGTAATTAATCTTTCTTTCAATTTCTCTAGCCTTAACGTTTGGAAATTTATTTTTTATAATATCGATGATATTAGGTGGGAGAAAATTAAAATCAAAAGGATCTAATTTGCTTTCTATTTCTTTCCAAGTTCCATCGGATTCAAACTCAAGTTCTAAGCCATTGCTAAGATAAACTTCATAGGAGTTTCTATCTCTTTGAACTATACCTATAGGAACATTAAAATTTTTTTTAAGAAAAGTCTTAATATTATCAGGTAGATTATCAGGGGATATGATAATATCAGCATTTAAGTGTGTAAAAAAAATACAAATAAAGATTAAAAAAAATATTTTCAAGTTAATTTCCTAAAATATAATTTTATTATTTTAATTAATTTTATGTGAATTTTATGTGAATTTAAAGAAAATATTACAATTTTTTTCAATAAAGGTTTTAAATTTGATCACTTTGTTTTTAATTTTTTTAAATATTATAGTATATTTTACTGTGCCTTATAGCAATTATAGCCTATTTGGACTCAATGTTTTATTTTTTAAAGGCGATTATTGGCAAATTTTAAGTTCTATGTTTTTACATGGTGGATTAACGCATCTTATACTTAATATGATAGTGCTTTTTCAATTTGGCAGTGTATTGGAAAAATATTTAGGAAAGATATATTTTTTACTGGTTTATTTTATCGGTGGTATGTTTTGTTCGCTTTTGAGTGTTGCATATATTTATTTTTTTGATTCTAATGTTAATCTTATAGGTGCTAGTGGAGCAATTTGTGTTTTGATGGGTTATTTTGCTTTTTTAGATAGAAAAAGCACTTTGGGGATTATTATTGCCATCTTGCTTATGAGTTTTGCCCCTTTGATTATGGGGATTAATATAGCTTGGTATGGACATATATTTGGTTTTATTTGTGGCTTTGCTTTGGCAAAAATAATAAGCATTAAAAAAAGATACTCTTAAATTGGAAGTAAAGCTTAAAACTTTTACTTCCAACCTTCTATATAATTTTTTAATTTTCTACCTACTTTAGGGTGTTTTAATTTTTTTATAGCCGAACTTTCTATTTGACGCACTCTTTCTCGTGTAACATTGAGTTCTTTTCCTATTTCTTCTAAGGTTCTATCACTTTCATCATCCATTAAACCAAAACGCATTCTAATAACGGTTTTTTCTCTTTCATTAAGCTGATCTAAAACCTCATCTATTTGTTCTTTTAAATCATCTTTGAGTATATGATCTATAGGAGAAAGAGAATTTCTATCTTCTACAAAGTCTCCAAATTTGCCATCATCATCACTGCCAATCGGCGCTTCTAAGGAAATAGGTTCTTTGGTGATTTTTATAACTTGTTTTACCTTATCTACGCTTAAACCAACTTCTTTAGCTATAACATTTACATCAGGCTCTTTGCCGTCTTTTTGTAAATGTTCTCGTATGATTTTATTGATTTGATTAATGGTTTCTATCATATGAATAGGAATTCTTATTGTTCTTGCTTGATCAGCAATCGCTCTTGAGATGGCTTGACGTATCCACCAAGTCGCATAGGTTGAAAATTTATATCCTCGTTTATATTCAAACTTATCAACAGCTTTCATAAGACCTATATTGCCTTCTTGGATAAGATCTAAAAATGGCAACCCGCGATTAGTATAACGTTTTGCTATGCTGACAACTAAACGTAAATTTGATTTAGCCATTCTAGTTTTTGCTTCATCTGATATTTTTTTACCTCGTTTGATTTGCTCTAAAATTTCTTTGAGGCGTTCTTTTTCTAGATCAAAGCTTTTTTTACTCGCTTCTTTTGTTTGAAAAAGCTTTTTAATTTCCATGTAAGTACTTACCATAGTCGCTTCAAGTGCTCTTTCTGTGATCTCTTCTTTGCTAAGTTTTGTGATATCTTTGAGTATATCAGCATGACGATTTTTTAATTCTTCTGAAAACATAGGTAGGCGATATTCAAGGCGTTTGAGTTCTTTATCAAATTCTTCATCGCTTTTGAGTGCCGTTTCTATTGACTTGACTATTTCACTGATTAATTTAGAAGTTGGCCCTAGATCCATTAATTTTTCTTTTAAGATATTTTTCTTAAATGCAATACCTAATTTATCTAAAAGTTCATCTCCACTTTCTTTATCTTTGGAAACTTTCAGCCAATCTTTTTTCGCTTTTTCTAATGCTTTGAATTTTTCTATAACCTTTAAGGTTCTTTCATCCTCTTTTTTATTTGTTTTTTTAGGAGTATCTTCTTCGTTTTCTAATTCTTCTTCGTTTTCTAATTCTTCTTCATCAATATCATCAAGTTTATCTCCATTTTTTTCTTCATCGTCAAAACTTTTAAAGAGTTCTTTTACTCTTCTTTCTCTATTGATTAAAGGTTCGCGATAATCTAAAATGAAATCTATAAGATAAGGAACAGAGCAAAAAGCGTCGATGATGATATCTTCACCAAGTTCAATTTTTTTTGAAATTTCAACTTCTTCATCTTTGCTTAAAAGTGCGATTTGACCCATTTCTCTTAAATACATACGTACAGGAGAATCAGATCTACTCCATTCAAGTAAATCATTTTCATTAGCTAAGTCAAATTCATTTTCAAGGCTAATATCTTGAAGTTTTTGTTTTTCTTCTTGTAGTCTTTTCGCGTCTTCAATATTCTTCATTTGTGCAATCTCTGCAGCTGAAAATAATTGCACTTTATGTTTTTTCATTAGAGCGGTTATTTTTTTAACGGTGGCACTATTAGGTTGCTTGTCTAGATATTTGACTAGTTTTTCATAGGTGATGTAGTCTTCTTCGTTTTCTTTAAATAATTCTTCAAGCTCTAAATTTTGAGTTTTAGCATTCATCTGAATTTTTCCTTAAAACTTTGTAATTATAACCTTTGATTTTATCATAAAAATGCTTAACTTTTTTATAATTTTTTTATTTGATTTTATAATTTTTGAGAAAAAATTCAAATTTTTCTAAGGCTCGATTGAAGTTATAATTTTTTCTTTTTAAGGTATAAAATTTACGTTCAAAATTGATATTTTTGATTTTTACTTCATATAAAATTTTATTTTCCAATTCTCTTTCTATGCTTTTTTTTGAAAAAACAGAAATTGCTTTTTTTTGTAAAACAATTTCTTTAATAGCAGTCATTCTATCAATCTCTAAAAATATTTTTAATTTTTTAGCAGTGGAACCAATTTCATTTAAAAATTTATCCCTAAGTCCAGATCCCATTTCTCTTAGAATCCATTTTTCATCTAATAACTCATCAATAAAAAATTCTTTTTTACTGAGTGTTTTATCGCTACTTGCAACAATGAGTTCATCCTTTTTCCAAAGTTGCATATCCAAATCTTCATATTCTAATAAAGTTGGGTTTAATTCTGTTTCAATTAAGGCAAATTCTATATGGCCATTTTTTAACAAATTAAGACATTCTTTCGAATTTTCTGTTTGAAAATGAATTTTAATTTGTGGATAATTTGACTTAAATTCAAACAAAATAGGACCAAGAAAATGTTCAACAATACTTTGAGTAGCTGCAATTTTTATATCTCCTAAAAGTATATTTTCATCGTGCAAATCTTTTAAACTTCTATGATATTCTTGCACTAATTTCATCCAAATTTTTCCCAAAAATAAAGCTTTAGGAGTAGGCAATAACTTTTTGCCCAATCTTTCAAATAAAACCCCTCCTAGACTATATTCAATATTTTTTATTATAATTGAAATACTCGATTGTGTTACACCAAAGTTGTTAGCTGTATAGGTAGGACTTTTTGTATTTAAAAGATCTAAAAAAATTTCCATATCTTTAATTTTCATAGTCATTAATTTAACCTTGCCTTAGTTTTCATTAAAATATTTTATCATAAAAATTAAAATAATATATTTTTATTATATTACAAAAATAATTATAATTTCAATAAAAATATTAAAAAATAATATTTTATAATTTTTTAGAAAGGAAATATAATGAATACAAAACATATTAAAAATATAATCAAATCTAATACTAAGGGCTTGATTTTTACTGCATGTATTGTAGTTTGCTCTATGTATCTTTCAAATATCCAAAGTATCAAAGATGCGACACATCTTGCAGCTACGGCATTTGCTATTATTATTGGAGTTTTACTTTCTCCATGGTTTTTTAAATATCAACACACTTTTCAAGCTGGAGTTCATTTTAGTGCTAAAAAGCTTTTAAGACTAGGTATAGTTTTATATGGTTTTAATATCACATTAACCGAACTTTTAAGCGTGGGTTTTAATGGATTTATTCTTTCTGCTATTGTTGTGTCTTCTATTTTTATTACTTCTGTAATTGTTGGAACAAAAATATTCAGACTTGATAAAGAAACCTCTATGCTTGTAGGTGCTGGTAGCGCTATTTGTGGTGCAGCGGCTGTATTGGCTTTAGAATCAAGTTTAAAAAGTGATCCTTTTAAAGGAATTTTGGCAGTAGGAACAGTGGTTATTTTTGGACTTATTTTCATGTTTTTATGTCCATTTGGCTTTGCTTTCGATCTTATTCCTGGCTTTGATCAAAATGCTATGGGGGTTTATATGGGAGCAATTTTGCATGAGGTAGCTAATGTCGCTGGAGCTGCAGACATGGCAAAGGATATGGCAAATTTTGATCAAAAAGCTGCAAATATTGCAATTATTATTAAAATGATGAGAGTTATTCTACTTGTGCCATTTTTGCTTATAGTAACTTATTTTGTTGCTAAAAATCAGCACTCAAGCCATGGAAAGACTGCTAAAACCCTTACTATACCTTATTTTGCTTTTGCTTTTTTAGGAATGATAGTATTTAATACCTTTTTAGCAAGTAGAGAAACTTTTTTAGGTATTGATACTAACACTATAGTGAGTATTGGAAGAAATCTTTGTACTATTTGTATTGTATTTGCTATGGCAGCTTTGGGCTTACAAATAGATTTTAAAAAGTTTTTAAAAAGTGGCGCAAGAGTTTTTGGATTGGCTTTATTTTTAGGAATAACGTTATTAATAGGAGGGTATTTTTTAACTCTATTATTTAAAGGAATTCTTTGGTAGTAAAATATTTTTAAAAGAAAATATTTTTCATTTAAAAATATGTATTATAATTTAAAGTCATTTTAAAAAATTCATTAAAAAGGAAACAAAATGAAAAAGATTTTGATCAGTGCAGCGGTTTCTTTATTGCTTGCTTCAAATTTAAGCGCATTCTCTTTTAAGCAAGATAGTTTAAAAGTTGATTTTGAAGGTTATAAAACTAAAGATATGATCGGAGTAAGCGGAGAATTTAAAGATGTAAAATATAAATTCTCTAAAAAAGCTAAAGATTTAGTAGGCTATTTAAAAGGTGCAAAAGCTGTTATTAAACCAAGTAGTGCTTTTATGGGTGAAGGAAATGATGTGATCACTCACAATATCACTAAGGTATTTTTCCCAAAATTCTTAAATAAATCCGATATTAAAGTTATGTTTCAAGATGTGATCGCAGGAGATAATAAAGGTCTTATTTCTGCAAAAATTACTATGAATAAAAAAAGTATAATAGTTCCTCTAAGTTATACCATAGACAACAATAAATTTGTTGCCAAAGGACAACTTGATTTACACGCATTTAAAAACAGCTCTGAAGCTTTAAAAGCTTTAAGTGATGCGGCTCCTGGTCACGGAGGAATTTCTTGGCCTTTAGTTGATCTTACTTTTAGTGCAGATATAGTAAAATAATTTTTAAGTAGCTTTTTAGCTACTTAAAATGCAGTATTTTCTAAATCCGCTTTCAAAAATTTGATAATTTTTATTTTCTAAACCCTCTAATTCCTTATAAATTTCACTACCTTTCCATAAAATAAATGTCGTTTTTTCAGAGCTTAAATCTTTACAAATTTGAATTAAAGGTTTTACATCCATTAAAGCTCTAGAAGTAATAACATCCGCTTTAATATTATTTTTATTTTCTTGTACTTTTTCTTTGTAAATATTTAGATTAGATAATTCACATTCTATTTTTATTGTTCTTAAAAAAGCGGCTTTTTTAGGATTTGGTTCAAAAAGATAGAAATTGCTTTCAAGTAAAAAGGCTAAAAAAATAGCAGGAAATCCCGCCCCGCTACCTATATCAGCTATATTTTTCACTTTAGAAAAATCAAAAAAACTAAGAATTTTTATGCTGTCTATAATATTTTCTTCGATATTTTTAATTTGAGTGAGATTGTGAATTTTATTAAATTTGATCAAATTTTCTTGATAAATTTTTACCTTTTCCTCAAAATCTTTTTGATTGAAATTTTCTAAAATAGAGTATAAAAAATCCAAATTCAAAGCAAATGTCCCATTTGTGATTGCTTAATATCTAAATAATTTTTATTAAAGCGGTTTGGATTGATAAGCACGGGTACTCGTGCTAAAATTTTATCTTTTAAGCTTTCTAATTTTTCTGGATTATTTGTAAGTAAATTGATCTTAGAAATTTTATAGTGTTTGAGTATAAAATCTACTATTTCATAAGTTCTTTCATCGGCTTTAAAGCCAAGTTGATGATTAGCCTCTATAGTATTTAAGCCTTTATCTTGGAGGGCATAAGCATTGACTTTATTGAAAAGCCCTATACCTCTGCCTTCTTGTCTAAGATATATAATCATACCTCCATTTTGCTCAATGTATTTTAAAGAGAATTCTAATTGCTCCCCACAATCACATTTTAAGCTTCCTAAAGCATCTCCTGTTAAACATTCTGAATGAATTCTAAGATTTAATATATCTTTTGGTTTGTCTTTAAAAATACATAGATGCTCTTTATCGTTTTCTTTAAAGCTTTGTATTTTAAAATTTCCCCATTTGCTAGGCAAATTTGCTATTTCTGAAATTTTTATAGTCATTGGTCACTTTCATGAATAAATTTATGTTAAAATTTTATAACAATTCTAACATAAAAAGGACAAAAAATGTTTAAACGCTTTAGAAGACTTAGAATGAATGAAAATTTAAGATCAATGGTAAGAGAAAATTCTTTAAATATCAATGATTTGATTTATCCTCTTTTTGTTGTTAATGGCGAGGGTATAAAAAAAGAAATTTCATCTATGCCAGATGTTTTTCAAATGAGTTTGGATGAAATTTTAAAAGAATGCAAAATCATTGTTGATCTTGGTATAAAAGCGATTATACTTTTTGGAGTTCTTGAAAATGATAAGAAAGATAGTTGTGGAAGTGATGCACTTGATGATGAGGGGCTTATTGCGCGAAGTATAAGAGAAATTAAAAAAGAATTTCCTAATCTTTTTGTTATCAGCGATCTTTGTTTTTGTGAATATACAGATCACGGGCATTGCGGTATTATCAACGCAAAAACCAAAAGCGTGGATAATGACGCAACTTTAAAAATTTCAGCTAAACAAGCCTTAGTTCATGCTAGAGCAGGGGTTGATATGATAGCACCAAGTGGAATGATGGATGGTATTATCGAAACCTTGCGTCAAACACTCGATCAAGAAGGCTTTGAAAATTTACCTATAATAGCGTATTCTACTAAATTTGCTTCAAGCTATTATGGACCATTTCGCGATGTAGCAGAATCAGCTCCTAGTTATGGCGATAGAAAAAGTTACCAAATGGATTTTGCTAATGCTAAAGAAGCTTTGGAGGAAAGTTTAGAAGATGAAAAACAAGGAGCTGATATTTTAATGGTTAAACCAGCTCTTGCTTATCTTGATGTGGTAAAAGAAATCTCACTTCATTCAAATTTGCCTTTATGTGTTTATAATGTTAGCGGTGAGTATGCCATGTTAAAGGCCGCAGAAAAAGCAGGTGTGATTGATTATGAAAAACTATTGTATGAGACAATGATAGCGTTTAAAAGAGCAGGCGCAAAACTCATCATTACTTATCATGCTAAAGAATTGGCTATAATGTTAAAAAATGAGGTAAAATTATAATTTAATAAAAGATACGATTTTTTATTAAATTGGTAAAATAAAAAACACTTAATTGTATTTTTTAAGTAAGAATGATTTTTATTGCAATTGATTTACCTTAAAGGGAGATAGAATTTATGGACTTATCATTGTTGTTTAATATTATGATGTATATATTGCTTGCTTACTTATATTGGACTTTATATAAGGTAGTAAGAATTTTTGATTTTGCTAAGAGATTTGAAAATGCTTTTAAGAAGAATAAGCAGTATATTTATATTGAAAATCCTTTATTTAAAAGTAATAATTATTCGCAACGATTTATACTTTGTTATATTGTGATTATAATTTGTTTAATAGTTTTATTTTTTATACTTAAAAAATTAGGTTGGTTGTCTATAATTTCATCTAGAGATTTGTTTGATTTTTTCTCTACAGCATATATTTTATTTTTTTTATGGGCAATACTTTCATGTATTTTTTTACCGATTTTAATTTGTGTATTTGGCGATAGTATTGTGCAAAATGAAGATGGTTTTTTGGTTAGGGCTTTTGGCGAAGAATATTTTTTTGAAAATAAGAAGTTTACTCTTTATATAGATAAAGCTCTTATGAATTTTCGACGCGGACCAATACTTCCACATCAAATGATATATCTTCAAAAAACAAATGGAGATAAAAACGATATAATACTTTGTCTTTTGCCAAATACTGCTAAAAATAAAAAATTTATAGAAGAAAAATTGATTTTACAAGTTAAAGAAGAAAAATAAAAGGAGTTTTTTGATGAAAGAGCTTGAAAAATACAGCACTTGTTTAAAACGTATTGATGAATTTAGTCAAAATTTGGGTATGAAGAAAGAAGATAGAGCTATTTTTGAAATGAGACAGTCAAGCAAAGAAAATGAAGCTTGTTTGGTACTTAAAAATGGTAATTTTGATTCTCCCGAGCCTTGGTTTATAGTGGATGAAAATGATGAAATCCATACCATGATTTCTTTGAGTAGTTTGAAAAATATTTTAGAAAGTTTAAAGCAAACTCAAAAGGAAAATTTTGAATTAAAATTAGAAAAGGCAATTTATCAGCAAATTCCTATAGATTTTAATGATGCGTGGGTGGTTGCTATGGATGAAATTAAAAAGCGTGTTAAAGAAGGCTTGATGGAATTTAATATAGATTTAGAAAAGCTTATTGTGGATATTAAAAAAGAGCATCCTAATTTATTTATGGATATGGAAGCTATGGTTGAAAGGGTAAAAAATAATGAGAAATTATAAAGCTTTTGTAAAATATTCCAAAGCAGGGCCTCGTTACACATCTTATCCTACGGCTGTGGAATTTAATACCGATTTTAAATATGAAGAGTATTTAGAAATTTTAAAACAACAAGACAGATCTTTATCGCTTTATTTTCATTTGCCTTTTTGCAGAAGTGCTTGTTATTTTTGCGGATGCAATGTGATTTATACTGCAAAAGAGGAAAGCAAAGAAAGATATTTAAATTATATCCTTAAAGAGCTTGATATTTTAAGCTCTATAATCAATACAAAAAAAGAAGTAGTGCAAATGCATTTTGGCGGAGGAACTCCTACTTTTTTTAGTGCTAAACAACTTGAAAAACTTATTTTAAAAATTAAAACTGTGTTTGAAAATTTTGCTTTAGATGCTGAAATTAGCTGCGAGATTGATCCTCGTTTTTTAAATGAAGAACAAGCTGATATTTTAACTAAATATGGTTTTAACCGTATTAGTTTTGGAGTACAAGATTTTGATGAGAGGGTGCAAAAAGAAATTCATAGAATTCAACCTTTTGATTTGACTAAAAATGCTTTAAAATTAGTAAGAGATAGAGGCATAAAATCCGTTAATATGGATTTAATTTATGGCTTACCTTATCAAACTTTAGAAAGTTTTACTCAAACTTTAGAAAAAATCTTGATTTTAAATCCAGATCGTTTGGCAATTTTTAATTATGCCCATGTGCCTTGGCTTAAGAAAAATATGAGAAAATTTGATGAAAACACTTTGCCAAGTCCAGATATAAAACTTCAAATTTTAGAATTTTGTGAAAAATTTTTAAGTCAAAATGGCTATAAAATGATAGGAATGGATCATTTTGCTAAAGAAAATGACGAGCTTTTTAAAGCTTTAGAAAATGGCACTTTGCATAGAAATTTTCAAGGCTATACTACCAAAGGTGGTGCGGATTTGATCGGTATAGGGCTTACTAGTATCGGTGAGGGAAAAAAGCATTATGCGCAAAATTTTAAAGATATGCTAAGCTATGAAAGGGCTATTGATGAAGGAAGATTGCCTTTTGAAAGAGGTGTGAAATTGAATTTTGACGATGAGCTTAGAAAATATGTGATTATGAATTTAATGGCTAATTTTAAGCTTAATATTAAAAAAGTCGAAGAAGAATTTAAGATAAATTTTAAAGAGTATTTTAAAGAAGATTTGAAAGCTTTAAAAGAATATGAAGATTTTTTAAATATAAGCGAAAACGATATTAAAGTTAATGAAACGGGTGTTTTATTGATACGCAATATCGCTATGTGTTTTGATGTTTATATGAAAAATATCAGTGAAGAAAAGAAAGTTTTTTCTAAAACAGTATGAATTATGTTTCAGATCTTTGCGTAAAATGTGGCAAATGCATACCTAATTGTACTATTTATGATATCAATCATGATGAGGTTACAAGCCCTAGAGGTTTTTTAGATCTCATAGCAATGTATAAGGAAGGAAAATTACAGCCTAATAAAGAACTTGAAAGTGTTTTTGAGTCTTGTTTTTTATGCAATTATTGCGTGGAGATTTGTCCTAGTAAATTAAGCGTGGATAATGCTATAGAAAAAATGCGTTTTGAACTAGTAAAAGAACTCGGTATGCCTTGGTATAAAAAAATCATACTTTCATGCTTGAAAAGTCGAAAATGGCTTGATATATTGGCAAAATTAGGCTATATATTTCAAAGCTGTGCTTTTCATATTCAAAATAAAGATTTTGAAAAAAATTTAGGTATGAGGGCTAAATTTTCAATGCCTTTTGTGAAAAAAGGTCGATTTTTATCAAGTTTTAATAAAAAAAGTTTTTTAAATTCAAATCCTGATTTTATAGACAATGGTGGAAGCAAAACCATAGGTTTGTATGTGGGTTGTTTGACGAATTATTGTTACACACAAACAGGTTTTTCTACATTAAAAATTTTAAAAGAGTTAAAAATCAATGTTGATTTGATGAAAAAACAAGCTTGTTGTGGGGTGGCGCATTTTTTTTCCGGAGATTTTAAAAGTGTTGAAATTTTAGCTAAAAAAAATATAGAATATTTTGAGGAAAAATTGCAAAAACTTGATGCGATAATTATCCCTGAAGCTACTTGTTCTGCTATGCTAAAAATTGATTATGAACGTTTTTTTATGATGCATGATGAACAAGAATGGGCGAATCGTGCTAAAAAAATTTCTTCTAAAATTTATATAGCAAGTCAATATCTATATCAATTTACCTCTTTAAAAGAACTCTTAAAGAATAAAAAGCAAAAAAAATACAGCATTACTTATCACGATCCTTGTCATGCAAGAAGAGTGCAAGGAGTTTTTAAAGAGCCAAGAGAATTATTAAAAGCTAATTATACTTATATAGAAATGCAAGATTCTAATACTTGTTGTGGCTTTGGTGGAATAAGTATACAAACAAAGCATTATGATAAAACTTTAAGCGTGGGTGAAAAAAAAGTAGAAATGATCAATCAAACCATGGCACATTTTGTAAGCGCTGAATGTTCAGCTTGTAGGATGCAAATTTCTAATAATTTGGAGCAAAAATCAAGTAAAGTAGTTTTTGCACATCCATTAGAACTTATTGCTGAGGTTTTATAATGAAAATTGTTTTTACGGGAAAAAGTAATGAATATGAGATTGAAAAATCCGGCTTTTGCAATGAAGCATTTGTGATTAAGGATAAAATTGCCAATAGAGATGGGGTAGATTTTATCACTAAAAATGTTAGTGTTTTAGAATTTAGTGATGAAAGCTTTTCTTTTGATGAGATTATAAAACATTTAGAAGTGAATGTCGGCGAAGATATTATTATCGTGGAAAATTTTTTCGAAAAAGAAGAAAGCAAAGATGAAATTAAAAATGAGCCTAAAGAAAATGTAATTGAAAAATCAAGTCAAAAATTTCAAATTATAAAATCATTTTCTAGAATTTTTGAGAATGCTAATTTTATTATTAAAAGTGAAGATGATATTCAAAGTGATATTATAGAGATTTCCAAAGAAGATAAGCTTGAAATTTTTAAAAATATAGAATTTGAAGAAATGGAAGTTAGTTTTGTTAAGCTTGAGATTATGGATTATGATAGCTCTTATGATAGTTTAAATTTTGATCTTGAAGCCTTTCCAAGCGGTGCAAGCTATAAATATGGGATTTCTCTAAACACTATGTATGTGATTTTACAAGGAAAAATGTCAAGTGTTTCTTTATTTCGTTTTTTAAAGAGTTTTGTTTATAAAAATAAAAACGAAAAAAGTAGCCACAAAACTTTTTCCTTGACATTTAATCGTAGTGTAATTTATAAGCTAAGTGTTTCTTTTGTTTAATTATTAGTGATATTTTCTATATTTGAGCGATTTTTTTCAATTAAAGTTCTATTTTTCTTTGCAATTTCCTTGAGTTCTGCAATATCTTCTTTTGCATTTTGAATATTTTGATTTAAGAGTTTGATTTTTCTTTCATAACGCATAATAATAATAAAAATTGCAAATAAAAATACAATAATTAAAAATACAAATAATAAATGCTGCATCTTTACTCCTTTTCTTGTGTGTAATACTATAACATTTTTCTTAAAAAAAAATGATTTTTTGTAAAAAATAAATAATTTTATTTAAAATTAAGAATTGACTATTATATAATTATTTTAATCAAAGATTAAGGGTTTTTGATGAATTTTCTTTTTGAAAATATATTTTTACTTCTTTCTTCAATAAAAAATCTTACAAAAAGATTGAATTTATTATTGCTAAAATTTTACAAAGGATAAAGTATGAATTACAAACAGCTTCAAATTGATAATTTTTTTAATTATCTAGCCATACCTTCTCAAAGTAACGCAAAGGTTCAAAATTTACCGAGTTCTAAGGGACAATACGATTTAGCGCTTTTATTAAAAAAAGAACTCGAAAATTTAGGACTTAGTGATATTTTGTTGCAAGATAATGCTATATTAACCGCAAAACTTAAAGGAAATTCAAATAAAAAAAGCGTGGGCTTTTGTGCTCATTTAGATACAGTAGATGTGGGTCTTAGCGATGTGATAAAGCCTCAAATTTTAAAATTTACAGGTGAAGCTTTATGTTTAAATAAAGAAAAAAATATTATGTGCGATCCTAAAGATCATCCTGAACTTTTAAAATATATGAATGAAGAGATCATCTTTTCAGATGGAACAAGTGTTTTAGGGGCTGATAATAAAGCAGCCATTTCAACCATCATGACTTTGCTTCATTATTTGGTTCATGAAAAATGTGAGCACGGGGATATTTATGTAAGTTTTGTTCCTGATGAAGAAATAGGACTTAGGGGTTCTAAAATGCTTGATCTTAAGCATTTTAAACCTGATTTTGCTTTTACGATTGATTGCTGTGAGCTTGGAGAATTAGTATTTGAAACCTTTAATGCTGGATCAGCTTTTATAGAAATACAAGGGGTAAGTGCACATCCTATGAGTGCTAAAGGGGTGCTTTTAAATCCAACTTTGATAGGTATAGATATCGCTAATTGTTTTGATAGATTGCAAACTCCAGAAAATACAGAAAATGATGAAGGTTATATTTGGGTGCAAGAATTTCATTCTGATCAAATCAAAGCAAGTTTGTATCTAAATATTAGAGATCACAATAAACAAAAATATGAAGAAAAAAAACAATACATTAAAGAAGTGGTTGAATTTATGCAAAAACGATACAAAAGATCAGTTATATCCTTAAAAATAGAAGATGTATATTCTAACCTCAAAGATAGCATGAATGATCATAACAAAATAGGCTTAGAAATTTTACATCAAGCTTTTGATGAATGCAACATTAAGCCAAAAACTTTTCCTATGAGAGGTGGAACTGATGGAAGTGCTTTAGCCTTAAAAGGTTTATTTGCACCAAATTTTTTCACTGGAGCGCATAATTTTCATTCTGCGTTTGAGTTTTTACCCTTAAAATCTTTTTATCAAAGTTTTGAGGTGGCAAAAAGTATTATCAAAATCGCATCAACAAAATAAGGAGTATTTGTGCAAAATTCATTTTTATTTAATATGCAGCGTATAGGAGTTGCTTTTATTATATTTAGTGTTTATGCTGTTTTTAGTGCTTCTTGGGCTTCTACGGGTTCTTTAATGCCTCTAATAAAAGCGGATTTGGGGTTAGACAATCAAAAAGCGACCTTGATTACAAGTATTGTTGTTGTCGCAAAAATTTTTGGTGCTTCTTTTACAGCTTTTTTAATTTATAAATTTGGGCTTAAAAAAGGATATTTTTTGGGCTGTCTTTTGATGAGTTCAAGTGTATTTTTAACTTTTATAGAAAGCTATCTTGGAATTTTAATCATACGTTTTTTAATGGGACTTGGTTCAGCTTGTGCGTTAGTGTGTTTGGTGCCCATTACTCAACAATGGTTTGAAAAGAAAAGTTTGCATTTTATGATCAGTATCAATACAAACTCAAATATAGTGGGTTATATTATAGGAATTCTTTTTGCAGAAAGTATTTCAAATTATTTTGGAAATTGGCGTTATTCTTTGTCTTTTTACGCGTGGATAAATTTGGTACTAATTGTTCTTTGGATCTTTATAGGAAAAGATCAAAAGATGGATGAAAAACAAGAAAAAATAGACAATAAAAAAGAGTTTTTATCAGCTATTAAATCACGTTTAACTTGGGGTATGATTGTTTTTTACATGGGGCCGATTTTATTTTTAAATTCTATTTTTACATTTTTACCTACATTTTACGTAGAATATGCAGGTTTTACTAAAGAATTAGCCGAAATAGCAAAAAAAGAAATTCCTGTTTTGGCTAATGCAGCTATCATTTTTGGGCCTTTTATAGGAATTTATTTTAAAAGAAAGGGTTATTCTTTCAAAAAGATGCTTTTAGTTGGAAGTTTGTGTATGCTTGTAAGTGGAATTTGTATGCTTTTCTTAAAAAAATGGATTATGGTGGAAATTTTTGCTGTTTTATCGGGTTTATTTTTCTCTTTGTGGTGGCCTTTTTTCTTTAATCTTCCTTCAGAATTAAAAGACACAAATCCACAACGCAGCGCTTATATTATGAGTACTTTTTGGACGATAACTTTTATTATTTTATCTTTAAATCTTGAAATTGTATCATTTAGTGTTGATAAAACAAAAAGTTTTACTTTAGGTTTTACCTATATGTTTATTTTGATTTTGGTTTCAGCTATTGCATCGCTGTTTGTTTTGCCTAAAAAAGATCATTTTATAGAAGGAGGAAAATAAAATGAAACTCATACCAGAAATTGTAGATTTAAAAGATGAATTTGTAAAAATTCGTCATCAAATTCATGAAAATCCAGAGCTAGGCTTTGATGAAATTCAAACTGCAAAATTAGTGGCTGAAAAATTAAAAGAATTTGGCTATGAAGTTTATGAAGGTATTGGAAAAACAGGTGTTGTTGGAGTTCTTAAAAAAGGAAATAGTGCTAAAAAAATTGGACTTCGTGCGGATATGGATGCCTTGCCTATGCAAGAATGTACTCAAGTAGATTATAAAAGCAAAAAAGAAAATATAATGCACGCTTGCGGACACGATGGGCATACAAGTTCTTTATTGCTCGCTGCAAAATATTTATCAAATCAAGATTTCAATGGAACTTTAAATCTTTATTTTCAACCTGCCGAAGAGGGTTTAGGCGGTGCAAATGAAATGATAAAAGATGGATTGTTCGAAAAATTTGATAGCGATTTTATCTTTGGATGGCATAATATGCCTTTTGGATCATCTAAGAAATTTTATTTAAAAAAAGGTGCCATGATGGCTTCTTCTGATAGTTACACTTTAGAAGTCATTGGCAAAGGAGGACATGGAAGTGCTCCTGAAAAAACCAAAGATCCTATTTATGTGGCTTCTTTACTTGTAATGGCTTTGCAAAGTATAGTATCTAGAAATGTCGCTCCGCAAAATTCTGCCGTTGTGAGCATCGGTGCTTTTAATTCAGGCCATGCTTTTAATATCATCCCAGATAATGCCATTTTAAAAGTTAGTATTAGATCGCTTGATAATGAAACTAGAAAATTAACTGAAGAAAAACTTCGTAAAATCTGTCAGGGAATAGCGGGTGCAAATGATGTAGAAATTAAAATTTCAAAAGAAATTATAGCTCCTATAACCATCAATAACGATGAAGCAGTGGAATTTGCATCAGAAGTTGCTAAAGAAATTTTTGGTGAAGAAAATTGCGAATTTAATCATCAGCCTTTAATGGGAAGTGAAGATTTTGGATTTTTTTGTGAAATGAGAAAGTGTGCTTATGCTTTTTTAGAAAATGAAAATGATATATACTTACACAATTCTCATTATGTCTTTAATGATGAGCTTTTGCCTAGAGCAGCAAGCTATTATGCAAGTTTAGTTTTAAAATATCTTAAATAGAATCTAATATTTCAAGTGTAATTTCTTCTTTTAAACCTTTGATTTGAATTTCTTTGAGTTTAAGGTTTGAAGGGAGATTATCTAATATTTCTTGATTGTTTTTAGCTTTTATATTTGCACACAAAGCAAGTAAAATTCCCCTATAAGCTTTTGCAAAATGACTCACTACTTTACCATTTTTTATAAATTTATAGGTAAAAAATTTCTTTTTAGGAATATAAAATTTATCATAAAATCCTGCTCTTAAATCAAGAATTTCTTCATTTTGCAAATATTCATCTAAAGCATCACTAAAATGCTCTTTATAAAATTTTTCTATATTAAAATTTCCAAGTTTTGCACCTTGTTTAAATTTATAAAAAGGAAGAGTGTCGCTAGCTTTTACAACCCCAAAAAGATTTGAAAATATAAGAGTATTTTTTAAAATATAATTTTGACTTTCAAAGGCTAAAGAATTGAAATTCAAATACTCATAACTTACACCATTATAAAGTGTTATGGCACTTTGAGTAGGAGCTTTTCTTAAATCGTGTTTGAATTTATTTATCTCGTTTTCATTTTTTATACCAAAAAGCTCTTTTAAATCCTCTAAGCTAGAATGTTGAATATATTCTTCATACTTGCTTAGAGCTTGCATTCTAAAGGTGAATAATTCTTTAAAAATACAAGAATTTTCATTGATTGGATTTTGCGTGCAATTTTGATTTTTGCTTTCGCTTGGAGAGAATAAAATTTTCATCATGATCCTTTTAGATCATTAAAATGGAGATTTTTCTCCATTTTAATATAGTGGCAAATAAGAATCACCAAGAATAGAAACAACTTCAGTGAAATCTTCGCCATTAATAGTTAATTTTTCTATAACTTTTTCTTTTTCCATAGAATATACACTTAAAGGAACATCTTTAAAAAATACTTCTACATTGAGTTTATAGGTTGGATTTTGAGTAATTTTTTCAAGTGCTTTTAGGGCTTTATCTATGACTAAAGTTTGTTTTTCATCTTTACTGTTTTCTTTGGCTATTTTAAGCATAGAATTAGCCATTTCAATATAATCTTTAAAAACCTCTTTAGTATCTAAAGAAAATGTGAGTTTTGCATCATGAATGGTAATATTTTCTAATATTTGAGAGAGTGTAGAATCTGGATCGATTTTATTTGTATTATTTTCATCGACATTTTTAATCGAAATTGAATCTATATCATATTTAAAGCCATAAGAATCTAGCATATCTAATAATTTAAGATTATAATCTATATTAGCGCTAAGATTTAGATTGAGTTGATCATTGCTTTGGATATTTATACTAGAAAGATAATTATTATTTTCATCATTCTTTTTGGTGTTTAAATTTTTAAATGATATTGTAAAAGGATTAGAGATTAATTCTTTAAGATAATCATTGATTTTTTGATTTTTATTTAATTTTATTTTATCTAACTCGCTAATCGTTTCATTATCGAGTTTTATGTTTTTAAAAGTGACTTCATCTTGTAATTTTTCATTTTTAGAAAATAAAAAATTTAATAATTCTCGAAAGGAAATTAGACCTTTTTTATCTCCTGTATAAACTACATTAGATTTATATTCTACATTTTCAATTCCAAATATTTTTTTATGATTTTCAGGATTAAAAACTTCTAAATTAGGACTCATGCATTTTATAAAATTACCATCGTTTTGGCATTTAAAATCATTGAATTTAAAAAAGTCTTTGCTTGAATTTTGCTCTTCTTTGATCTGTGTATTGAGAGCATTTTCGTATTTTTTTATAATGGATTGATCTAGTGAATTGTTGCTACATGCCGCAAAGAAAACTAAACTGATGCCAATTATAAGATTTTTTTTCATGTTCTTTCCTTATTTTATTTTACAAAGACAAATTATAACAAGAAACTTTTGGATTTTATACAAAAACAGAATAAAAAATAAAAATTTTTAAGTATAATACCTTTCTAAAATTTTTAAATAATGATAAAAGAAAGGACAAAATGAAGAATTTATTTTTAGGCATTTTTGCAGCTATACTTGCTATATTTTTAAGCGCTTGTGGAGAAAATTCAAAACAGGTTAATTCTCTTGAAAAAATTAAACAAAATGGAATTGTAAGAATAGGTGTTTTTGGCGATAAACCCCCTTTTGGCTATGTGGATGAAAAAGGTAAAAATCAAGGTTATGATGTTTATTTAGCTAAGCGTATAGCAAAAGAACTTTTAGGAGATGAGAATAAAGTTCAATTTGTACTCGTTGAAGCTGCGAATAGGGTGGAATTTTTAAAATCAAATAAGGTTGATATTATTTTGGCTAATTTTACTCAAACCCCAGAAAGAGCAGAGCAGGTGGATTTTTGTTTGCCTTATATGAAGGTGGCTTTAGGGGTTGTTACTCCAAAGGATAGTACTATTCATAGTATAGAGGATTTAAAGGATAAAACTTTACTTATAAACAAAGGAACAACAGCGGATGCTTATTTTACAAAAAATTATCCTAATATAAAAACTTTAAAATACGATCAAAATACTGAAACCTTTGCAGCTTTAATGGATAAAAGAGGAGATGCTTTAAGTCATGATAATACTTTACTTTTTGCTTGGGTAAAAGATCATCCTCAATTTAAAATGGCGATTAAAGAGTTAGGAAATAAAGATGTTATAGCTCCTGCAGTTAAAAAAGGTGATAAAGAGCTTAAGCAATTTATTGATAATTTGATCATTAAACTAGGCGAAGAGCGTTTCTTTCATAAAGCCTATGATGAAACATTAAAACAGCATTTTGGAGATGATGTTCAAGCTGATGATGTGGTTATTGAAGGCGGTAAGATACAATAAAGGTTTTTCCTTTATTGTATAAAAATATGCAAAAAAAATATAAAAATATCACTTATGCGTCATTGGGTGGAGTATTAGAATTTTATGATTTTGTTCTTTTTGTATTTTTTTTAGATATTTTTTCTAAGATTTTTTTTCCACAAAATAATTTTTTTTGGACTCAAATAAATACTTATATATCTTTTGGGATAGCTTATCTGGTTCGTCCATTTGGAGCTATAGTAATGGCGCATTTTGGAGACAGATACGGCCGTAAAAACATCTTTTATCTGTCTGTATTTTTGATGGTTATTCCTAGTCTTTTTTTAGCTTTTTTGCCTAGTTATGAAATGATAGGACTATATTCTACTTTTGCTTTATTTTTAATTCGCATTTTGCAAGGTTTGGCCATAGGGGCTGAGGTAAGTGGAGCTTGGGTTTATATCAGCGAATTTGTAAAAGGAAATAAAATTCCTATTGCGCTTGGCTTTGCTTCTGCTGCTTTAACTTTAGGGTTATTGCTAGGAAATTTTACAATTTTGATTTTGGATAGTTATTTTTCCAAAGATCAAATAGAGCAATATGCGTGGAGATTTCCTTTTATTTTGGCTGGAATATTTGGAATTTTTGTTTTGTTTTTGAGAAAAAAAATAAATGAAACTCCGGAATTTCTTAAATTAAAGCTTCAAAATTACTTGGTCAAATTTCCATTAAAACAAGCTTTAAAAACACATAAAATGAGTATGTTTATTTGTTTTTTAATGACTGTGGTTTTAACAAGTGGTATTGCAACTTTAATGATTTTACCAAAATATTTTTCATCAATATTTAATTTTACTTCATCTCAAAGTTTATGGATGCAAAATTTTGGAATTTTAGCTGTCATTTTTGGATCTATAATTCAAGGATTTTTAGCCAGTAAATGGGGGAGTTATAAAATTTGTTCCTTTTTTAGTATCACATTAATGATTTTTGGAGTTCTTTTTAGTCTTTATAATCAGCAATTTTTATGGTACTTTTTGATCGTTTGCTTTTCGCAAGGTATTATTACCTTTGCACCTGTTTTTATGACTCAAATTTTTAAAAATGAAATCAGATTAAGTGGCTTAAGTTTTTCTTACAATATTTCTTATGCTTTATTAGCTTTTTTTACACCTTTTGTAATTGATTTTTTATATGAAAAATATTTGGGATTTTATTTTATTTTTGTGGGAATGTGCTCCTTATTTTGTGTGTTTTTGTTAAAAAAACACACAAGGGGTTTTAAAATTAATTAAGATTTTGCAAAACTTCAAAAACAACTTTAGAAATTTTTTCTACAGAGGCTATTTCACAACGTTCATCTGTAGAATGAGGATTGTAAATATTTGGGCCTATAGAGGCACATAGTAATTTTTGTTTTTTCTCTATGATGCCGCATTCAAGTCCTGCATGAATGGCTGAAATTTTAGCCTCAGGGGATACTTTTTTCAAAGCTTTAAAAACTAAGTCGCTGAGTGCATTTGGTTTGCCTTCCCAAGGTGGGTAAAAATTGAAACTTTTGCTTTGATAGCCAAAAGCTTTGAAAAATTGTAAAGTTTCAAATTCAATTTGTTCTAAGCCATCTAAAGTGTTAGATCTTGCAAAAAGTGCAAATTCTATTTGATTGTTTTGCATTTTTAAGGTTGCAAGATTGATACTAGTTTGAACTATACCTAGATTTTCATCATAAGCTCTCACTCCATGAGAAAAGCTATTGATGGTATCTAAAAGTTTATCGCTTTGATTGCAAAATTCAAATTCTTTTTCACCTTTAAATTCGCATTTTATCCATTCATTGCTTTTAACTTCATTTTCAAAACATACTAAAGCTTTAGCGTGTTTTGGTATAGAATTAACCCTTTCTCCACCTTCAAAAAATATGATTTTTCCATGATTTTGTTTTATAAATTTGGCCATTTCTTTAATGGAGCTTTTTTCATTGTTTATGATATTAATTCCTGAATGACCGCCTTTAAAATTTTGTGCTTGTAATTCATAAATTTTACCTTTGCTTTTTATATTCTCATAATGTAAAGTCGCTTCTATATCAACACCACCCGCACAACCTATCATGATTTCATTATCGCTTTCATGATCTAAATTTAAAAGCATATTTGATTTTATAGTATGTTCTAAAGAATTTACCCCCATGAGGCCAACTTCTTCATTATTGGTAAAAAGGCATTCTAAATTTTCAAATTGATTCATCGCACTCATCATAATCGCTATGCCTATACCATTATCTGCGCCTAGGCTTGAATTTTTGGCTTTTAAATATCCATTTTCTTCGTAAACATCTACTTTGGGTGCGTCCCCCATGCATACCATATCATAATGACTTTGCAAACAAAGCTTAGGATTTCCTTTGATAGCGTGGATATTTCCGGCTTCATCTACATTAACTATAAAATTTTTATCTTTAGAATAATTGATTAAAAATTCTTTCATTTGTTCTGTTTCATAACTACAATGTGGAATTTTGCATAAATCTTTAAAATTATCTATAACTTTTTGCATTTTATCTCCTTTTCTTTGTTAAAATTATGGCATATTTTTTTAAAAAATAAGGATAAAATTGAGAATAAATTATAATAAAATCTTAAATTTAAGAAGTGTTTTAAGCGATCCTAAAAAACTCTTAGCGATTTTGGTTTTTTCGCTTACAATTGTATTTATTCAAAACTATATGGCAAAAATACCAAGCTTTAAAGCTAGGGTTGTTAGGGTTATTGATGGTGATACTATAGAAATTCTTCATTCCAATAAAACAAGTAAAGTGAGATTTTTTGGTATAGATGCGCCTGAAATCAAGCAAAATTTTGGAAAAGAAGCTAAAAATAATTTAAATGAAATTTTAAAAAATAAAGAAGTAGAAATTTTTTATAAAAATAAAGATATTTATGGTAGAATTGTTGCTATTGTCAAACTTAATAATACGGATATTAATTGCTGGATGGTGAGCAAAGGTTATGCTTGGGCTGATACTTATTATACAAATGTGTATGTTAAAGAGCAAAAAATTGCACAAAAATATAAATTAGGACTTTGGCAAGAAAAAAATCCGATTGAGCCTTATAAATGGCGTAAGCAAAACAGATTTTGAGAGTGGTTATGAAAAAATATATACTGATTATAGTGTCGCTTTTGGGATTTTCTGGATGTTTTATTAATGAAAGAGGAATTTCAAATCGTTTTTACGATGATTGCAAGGAGTATTATGATGCAAGTGGAATGTATCATAAAGATTGTCCTAGCAACTGGATTGATATTAAAATGACTCCTTGATTATTTTCCCATTGAGGCTAAAATTGTTGCTGCCATTGCATCAGGATTAACATTAGATGTGTTTGAATTTTCTCCTTGTTGTGTATCTTTTGTTGAATTAAGCGGCGGACGTTTTAAATCAAAAATATGTTCTTCTGTAGTTACAATTTGTATTGTACCTTCAAACATTTTTATATCTTTTGTATATCCAATTACCTTAACATCTCTTTTTTTGGATGTCTCATCAAATAAGGCATGGGCTTCAAGTTGAAGAATATCTCCTATTTTTAACGGAGCATAAAAAAAACATTTTGTGCCTATAACGACAGAGAATTCTTTATTGATTGCAGCTTGTGCAACATAATTAGCAGCAGCAAAAATAAAAGCATCGAAAATCAATCCATGTTCATCGACTACCATATCATTTGTTGTGATTAAAATAGACTTGGCAAAATTTTTATCAATTTCAATAATGGTACCAGCTACCGATGTATTAAGTTCTAAACATGTTGTAAGTTCAGATCTTACTTTAGATAAATTTTCTTGCGAGACATATTCTTCAAGTTGTACATAGTCTTCAAAATTGTCTTTTTTTGCCATTTTTCACCTTTTATTTTTGATAAATATTTTATCTATAATTTCAAAAATGAAAATCGGCAGAAAATAAAAATAATTTATATCTTTATTTTTACATAAACTCTTTTTGGAGCTTCATAACCTTCTATAGTAAGGTTTTTATCGTTTGGATCCAAAAAATCATTTAAAGAATAAGAATCAATCCATTCTGTTTTTCTTTGCTCATTTTCATCGGTTTTTTTAGTGCTTAAAATTTGAAAATCTTTAAAACCTGCTCTTTCGCACCAATTTTTTAAAGCACCTATACTCGGAATAAAATAAATATTTGGAATTTTTGAATAAGTTTTATTTGGAACAAGTGCAATTTCTCTTTCATCTTCTATATACATAGTATCTAAAAAAACTACTCCATTTTTATTAAGTCCTGATTTTAATTCTTTTAGCATCTTAACCGGATCGCTTCTATGATAAATAACTCCAAGACAAAAAATCACATCAAATTTAAGCGGATAATTTGGAAGATCTTCAACACCTAAAAGTTCATATTTTATTGAAGTTTTAGCTAAGGCATTAATGAGTTCAAATTGCAATCGATATTTTATAGAGGGATCAAAACCTATTAATAATGCTGGATTAAATTCAAGCATTTTAAACATATAATAACCATTATTACACCCAATATCTGCTACGGTTTTTCCCGAAATTTCACTCATAAAAGGCTTTAAAATATTAAATTTAATAAAACTTTGCCACTCTGTATCAATAAAAAGATCATTTATTTGGAAAGGACCTTTTCTCCATGGTTTTAATTCTTTTGCAAGTTCTAAAATTTCATCCATTTGAGTATTATTTGTGTTTAAAATCACACAATCTTTTAAATAGAGCTTATTTTCGCAATTTAATTCTTTTAATCTTTGAATTTTGGAGTATAAAGGGTGTCTTGATAATTGATTTTCTAAAATATTTTTCATTGGAGCCTTTTTAGGGAATATATTTTTTTAAATTATACAAATTGAAATTATAACAAAAAGATATTTACAAAAATTCTTATATGAAGTTAAGAAAGTTTAAAAATTAAGCAATCTTATGCTTAAAATTGATTTAATATTTTTAATTTTCATTGTTTTTGTTTATGATTG
>NZ_JACHTO010000019.1:0-26197 GCF_020135895.1 Campylobacter sp. 2457A
TTTTTAATAGGCTTTTTTATAGCATTGAATTTCTATTTTTCTAGCCACAGGAATAGCTGGAGCATTTGGAGAAATTGGCATACCATAGAAAATTTTACTTTCTAAAAAATCACCTTGTTTTAAATCCTTAAAGGTTCCCTCTTTGTCGGTACCAAAAATTCCACAATCATCCATTTCAATTTCTGTATTTGGTAAAACTTTAATCGCTATTTGTCCGCCATAAACAGAATCGATGAGCAAAGTTTTATTGTTATCATAAACTTGAGCAATAGTGCCTTCGAGCTTAACACTGTCGGCTAAAAGAATAGTACTTGACAAACAAGCTGCCAAAAAGAACATTTTTTTCATAAATATTTTCTCCTTTTTTGTTTGATTTCTTGAAATGATAAAAAAATAAAGTGAAGTGAATGTGAAGTTTTAACCAAAAACACAGAATAATTTTATTAAAATATAAAATATGCTAAAATTATAATATAGTTTTTTATCTGCGCAAACTTTAAACAAATAGAAATTTAATTATTTAATTTTATTATCGCGATGCTAAAAAACATTTTTAATTATTATATATAATAAATTGGAGAAACTATGCACAAAAAGCATTCTTTACCTGAATTAACCTTTAGAGGACTTTTATTAGGAAGTATTTTAACCATTATCTTTACAGCCTCAAATGTATATTTAGGGCTTAAGGTAGGACTTACTTTTTCATCCTCAATCCCTGCTGTTGTTATTTCCATGGCTGTTTTAAGCTTGTTTAAAAATTCAAATATTTTAGAAAATAACATGGTTCAAACTCAAGCATCCGCAGCCGGTACTCTTTCTTCAGTTATTTTTGTTATTCCTGGACTTTTTATATGTGGGTATTGGAGTGAATTTCCTCTTTGGCAAACTTTTATGATTTGTTTATGCGGTGGAGGTTTGGGAGTTCTTTTTACCATACCTTTAAGAAGAGCTATGGTTGTAGAAAGCAAACTTACTTATCCAGAAGGTAGGGCAGCAGCTGAAATTTTAAAAATGGCCAATAGAGATCAAGAAATAAAAAAGGGTAAAAAAGGTGTTAAAGAAATTGCTTTAGGTGGAGTTATTGCGGCTACTTATAGTCTTTTTAGTAGTGGTTTTAAATTGATCGCAAGTGAAAGTAGCTTTGCTTTTATATGGAATAAAATGGCCTTTGGATTTTCCATGGGCTATTCTTTAGCGCTTTTAGGTGCGGGTTATCTTGTTGGATTAGCAGGAGCTATAGCACTTTTAGTTGGGATGTTTTTAGCTTGGGGTGTTTTTACCCCTTATCTTTCAAGCTTTGAATTTGATGGGGTTAAAAATGCAGCGGAACTTGCTTCAGAAGTTTGGAGTAGTAAAGTTAGACTTATAGGCACTGGAGCCATTGCTATAGCTGCACTTTGGACTTTGATAGAACTTTTAAAACCTGTATTTGATGGAATTAAAGAAATTATTCGCAATGTTAAAAATCCACATACAAATAATAGTGATTCAAGAAATACGGATTTATCAATAAAAAATATTTTCATACTTTTTTTATTGATGGTTGTAGGACTTTTTATCACATTTTATAATTTTGTTAGCGATGCGCATTTAAATGTATTTTACCACTTACTTTTTGCGGTAGCTGGGACTTTAATCGCAGTATTGATAGGCTTTTTTGTAGCAGCAGCTTGTGGATATATGGCTGGTCTTGTGGGATCATCTTCAAGCCCTATTTCAGGTATAGGATTAATCGGGATTATTGCATCTTCGATTATCTTTTTACTTTTAGGAACAGAGCTTTTTAAAGATCCAATCCTTTCAAATTTTGCTATTGCTTTAGCTATTTTTACTACAAGTGTTATTTTAGCAACTGCAGCAATTTCTAATGATAATTTGCAAGATTTAAAAACAGGATATTTGGTGGGTGCAACTCCTTGGAAACAACAAGTTTCTTTACTTGTAGGTTGTGTTTTTGGTGCTTTAGCCATCGTTCCTGTTTTAAATTTGCTTTATCAAGCTTATGGCTTTGTTGGTGCAATGCCAAGAGCTAATATGGATGCTTCTTTAGCTTTAAATGCACCACAAGCTAATTTAATGAGTACAATTGCTAAAGGAATATTTAATCACAATATAGAATGGAATTACATTCTTTTTGGCGTGGGTGTAGGTGTGATCATTGTTATCATCGATAAAATTTTAAAAAAGATGGGTAAAATGTCTTTACCGCCTTTAGCTGTAGGGATTGGTATATACTTGCCACCTGATGTTAATATACCATTGATTATCGGGGGAATTTTAAAATATTGCGTGATGAATTATCTAAAAAGAAAATATGAAAACAATTCCAAAAAAGAAGAAAAAATAGCTTCATGTGAGCAAAATGGAATTTTATTTGCTTCGGGATTAATTGTTGGAGAAAGTATCTTTGGTGTGATTATTGCAGCTATTACAGTTTTTTCAGTTAGCATGGGTGGAGATGAAAATATTTTGGCTTTAAATTTCAAAAATTTTCATAATAGTACATTATTTGCCTTTATATTTTTTATAGCCGCGATATTGTATTTTATTAAAAGAATTGTCAAAAAATAGATTTTAGGTTATTTATGGAAAATTTTTATGCTTTAATATTAGGGATTATTGAAGGATTAACCGAATTTTTGCCTGTCTCCTCAACGGGTCATATGATTTTAGGTGGAACGATTTTGGGGCTTAAAATGGATGATTTTTGGAGAAGTTTTTTAATCATTATACAACTAGGATCCATTTTAGCTGTTGTTTTTGTTTTTTGGAAACGCTTGATCCAAGGATTTGATATTTGGTTTAAATTAGCGGCTGGTTTTTTTCCTACCGGTCTTATTGGACTTTTTGCTGAAAAATATTTGAAAGAATTATTTAATGGTTATATTGTGGTTAGCATGCTAATCATTGGTGGGATAATATTTATCATTATCGAAAGATGTCATAAAAATAAAATCTATAAGATTAACTCACTTGATGAAATAACTTATAAAAAAGCATTTTGCATAGGGATTATTCAAGCTTTAGCGATTATCCCTGGAACTTCAAGAAGCGGATCGAGTATTATTGGTGGATTATTGCTAGGTTTAAATCGCAAAAGTGCGGCAGAATTTAGCTTTTTATTAGCTGTTCCAACGATGATTATAGCGACTTTGTATAAAATTTATAAAGAACCAAATTTGCTTAGTGATGCCAATTCTTTAATCCCTTTATCAATAGGATTTATCACAGCTTTTATAGTTGCTGTTTTTGTTATAAAGTTTTTTTTAAAATTTATAACAAAATTTGATTTTATCCCTTTTGGAATTTATAGAATTATTTTAGGAATTTTGTTTTTCTATCTATATTATAGTGGAATTTTAAATCCAGGAGATCAATTTTAAATTCAGATATTATTTTAAAATCATTTAATAAAACTAATTTTTAAAAAAAATTAAGGCAGACAAAGATAAAATTATAAATTTAAATTAAAACTCGCAGAGTTAGTGAGCTTAAAGGTGAAAATTAATATGGAAAAAGAAATTATTGCATTTTTAGATACTGAAAAAATAGTCGATTTACAAAGCGTTCAATCTAAAAATAACTTGAAAGAAATTTATTTTGATAATTCTAAAGAAAGTTTAGAAGTAATACGCCATTCTTGCGCACATTTAATGGCACAAGCGATTAAAATTTTATATCCTGAAGCTAAATTTTTTGTTGGCCCTGTGATAGAAGATGGCTTTTATTATGATTTTCGCGTTGATTCTAAAATCAATGAAGAAGATTTAGTAAAAATCGAAAAAAAGATGAAAGAACTTGCCGAATCTAAAATTGAAATTGGCAAATATGAAATAAGCAAACAAGAAGCTTTGCAAAAATTCCAAAATGATGATTTAAAACAAGAAGTCTTGCTTCGCATTCCTGATGGGCAAGTGAGTATTTATACTCAAGGTGATTTTGAAGATTTATGCCGAGGCCCTCATGTGCCAAATACAAAATTTTTACGTTTCTTTAAACTCACTCGAGTTGCTGGAGCTTATTTAGGCGGTGATGAAAAAAGAGAAATGCTAACACGTATCTATGGAACTGCATTTGCCGATAAAGAAAGCTTAAAAGAATACTTAACAATCATTGAAGAAGCTAAAAAAAGAGATCATAGAAAATTAGGCACAGAATTAAAACTTTTCACTTTTGATGATGAAATAGGCGGCGGTTTGCCTATTTGGTTAAGTAATGGTGCAAGACTTAGAAGTAAGCTAGAACAAATGCTTTATAGAGCTCATCGAATTCGCGGATATGAACCTGTAAGAGGACCTGAACTTTTAAAAGCAGATGCATGGAAAATCAGCGGACATTATGACAACTATAAAGAAAATATGTATTTTACACAAATTGATGAGCAAGAATACGGCATTAAGCCGATGAATTGCGTTGGACATATAAAAGTTTATCAAAGTGATGTAAGAAGTTATCGTGATCTACCTTTAAAATTTTTTGAATACGGTGTTGTGCATAGACATGAAAAAAGTGGAGTTTTGCACGGACTTTTAAGGGTGCGTGAATTCACTCAAGATGATGCACATATTTTTTGTATGCCAAATCAAATCAAAGATCAAGTGTCAGAAATTTTAAATTTTGTTGATGGATTGATGAAATTTTTTAATTTCTCTTATGAGATGGAAATTTCTACTAGACCTCAAAAAGCTATAGGAGACCTTGAAATTTGGGAAACAGCAACCAATGCTTTAAAAGAAGCCTTAGATGAAAAAGGTTTAAAATATGGTATTGATGAAGGTGGTGGAGCTTTTTATGGGCCAAAAATTGATATCAAAATTACCGATGCTTTAAAAAGAAAATGGCAATGTGGCACCATACAAGTAGATTTTAATTTGCCAAATCGTTTCAAACTCGAATACACCGATACCAACAATGAAAAAAAACAACCTGTTATGCTTCATCGTGCTATTTTGGGTTCTTTTGAAAGATTTATAGGAATTTTAACAGAGCATTGCGCCGGAGAATTTCCATTTTCCATAGCTCCAACAGCAGTTGGCATCATACCAATTTCAAATAATCATATCGCTTACGCACAAGAGATTAATGATATGCTTTTAAAACTTGGAGTTGATTGCGAAATATATGATAAAAATGAAAGTTTAAATAAAAAAATCAGAATTGCAGAAAAACAAAAACTGCCAATGATTTTGGTTTTAGGCGATGAAGAATTGGAAAAACGTAGCGTTGCCTTAAGAGATAGAAGGGCTAAAGAACAAAAAAATCTTAGTTTGGATGATTTTATAGCTTTAATTAAGGAGAAAACAAGTGAGGTATATTTTTGAGTAAAGAAAAAGAAGTATTGCTCAATGATGAAATAAGAGCGGATGAAATAAGATGTATAGGTGATGATGGCAAAGTTTATGGCATTATTAGCAGTGATGAAGGTTTAGAAATAGCTAATAGACTAGGGCTTGATTTGGTTATGATAGCCCCAGATGCTAAACCACCTGTATGTAAAATTATGGATTATGGAAAATTCCGTTATCAACAAGAAAAGAAACAAAAAGAAGCTAAGAAAAAACAAAAAGTTATCGATATAAAAGAAATTAAACTTTCGATTAAAATCGCTCAAAATGATATCAATTACAAAGTTAAACACGCTCTTGAATTTTTATCTCAAGGCAAACATGTAAGATTTCGCGTATTTTTAAAAGGTCGAGAAATGGCTACCCCTGAAGCAGGAATGGCCTTGCTTGAAAAAATTTGGACTATGATAGAAAATGAAGCAAATCGTGATAAAGAACCTAATTTTGAAGGTCGTTATGTTAATATGCTCGTAACACCTAAAAAATCTTAATGGGTTTTTAATGCCTAGAGAAAATTTAATACAAAATGTAAATCAACATCAGCCTAAAAATAAATATTCAAAATTAGATGATTTAAATATTGATTTAGCCATGAATAAAACAAAAGAATATTTAGAACAAAGATTTTTAAAAGAAGGGATCTCTAATTTTATAGATGGAAATTATTATTTTGAAATAGAAAAACATATAGAAATTTCTTTTATGATCAATAATATAAAATCAACTAAAATTAGAGCTGAATTTGATACTACATTTTTTGATAATAAAATTAAACCTGATGGTGGAGTTCTTTTCTTAAGAAAAGAAGATGATCCTTCGTATAAAAAAATTCTACTTATTACTGAAGCTAAACGTCAGGGTACAAATGATTTACGAAAAAAAGAAGGGAAAAATAAACAAGCCACAGGAAATGCTATTGAAAGGTTAGGAAAAAATTTAACAGGAATTAAAGCCATGCTAAATCATGAAAAAATCACTCCTTTTGTTTGTTTTGGCTGGGGTTGTGATTTTGCAAGCAATGAAAAAACAGTTTTAGCCAAATTAAACGTTTTAAATGAATTTTACTATCTTAATAAAACTTATATTTTTAAAACTGATGGTAATAGTGATCATAATTATTTTTCGCCAGTGAGTATGTATTTTAGAGAAGAAAAATGGGAAGTAGATGAAATGTTTGCCATTATGAAAGAAATTGCTGAAACTTCTTTAAGGTATTATATTTTTTAAAAGAGTATTATGAAAGAAAATCCTGCCTTTTTAAAAGAACAAATCATCACTTATCTTGGTAATAAAAGAGCTTTATTAGATTTTTTAGGACAAGGTTTTAAATTTGCTAAAAAAGAACTCAAAAAAGATAAATTTAGCTTTTGTGATATCTTTAGTGGTTCAGGTATAGTAAGCCGTTTTGCTAAAGCTCATTCGAATTTTATACTCGCTAATGATTTAGAAAATTATTCCAAAATCATCAACAAATGCTATCTTAGTAATCAAAACGAAGAATTAAAAAATGACCTATCCTTATTTTATGAAAAACTTTTATCAAATATTGAATTTGAAAAAGGTTTTATTAGTGAATTATATGCCCCAAAAGATGAAAAACAAATTCAAAAAAATGATCGAGTTTTTTATACCATAGAAAACGCTATATACTTAGATACTTTAAGAAAAAAAATTGAACAAGAAATTCCAAATAAATTTAAGCATTTTTTTATCGCACCGCTTTTGTATGAAGCAAGTGTGCATTCTAATACAAGTGGCGTTTTTAAAGGATTTTATAAAGATAAAAACGGAATAGGCAAATTTGGTGGCGAAGGAGAAAATGCCTTAAAACGGATCAAGGGTAAAATTGATTTAAAACTTCCAATCTTTTCAAATTTTAACTGTCCTTTTTCTGTAGAGCAAAAAGATGCTAATGATTTAGCTAAAGAAATGGATTTTCTAGATGTGATTTATCTTGATCCACCTTATAATCAACATCCTTATGGATCAAATTATTTTATGCTTAATTTGATTGCAAACTATCAAAAACCGGTTGAAATTTCCCAAGTCAGCGGAATTCCTAAGAATTGGAATCGAAGCATTTATAACAATGCTAAAAGTGCTGAAAATGCTTTATTTGATCTTATTTCTAAACTTAGGGCCAAAATTATTTTACTCTCTTATAATTGCGAAGGTTTTGTAAAAAAAGAAAATTTCACAAAGCGTCTAGAAAAGCTAGGAAAATGCCATATTATTGAACAAAAATATAATGCCTTTAGAGGAAGTAGAAATTTAAAAAATCGTGCTATTTATGTAAAAGAGCAATTGTATATTTTGATAAAATAATTTATTCTTTTCCATCAAGTATAGGCACAAAAAGGCATTCATCAAGAATTTCTTTTTTTAATTTCAGACCATTTTTTGTTATTTTAGTAATATATTGTTTTTCATTATGAAAAATAGGAGCGACCAATATCCCACCATCTGCAAGCTGATCGAGCAAAATTTCTGGAATAGATGTCGCATAAGCAGAAAACAAAATTCTATCATAAGGAGCGTAATTTGGCCATCCAAGCTGCCCATCATCGAAACGAACGTTAATATTGCTAAATCCTAAAGTTCTAAAAGTTTCTGAAGCGCTTTTTGCTAACTTTTCTATGCGTTCTATTGTGAAAACCCTTCGGATCACACGACTTAAAATAGCAGCCTGATAACCGCTACCACATCCAACCTCTAAAACACTATCTGCATCTTTAAAATCAAGCGCCATAGTCATTTTAGCAACGGTTAAGGGTGAACTAATCCATTGAGAATTGGCCAAAGGTAAAGCATCCAAGCGATAAGCATGTGCTTTTAAAGGAGAAAAAATTTCGCGGGGAACTTGACAAAAAGCATTAAAAAGTTCATGATTGATAAAAACTTTTTGTGCAATTTCTTCAGCCATAGCTTTACATCTTTTTTGCTCAAATAAATTCATTCTCTCTCCTAAATAACGAAAAATTGTAACAAAATTATTCTAAAAAACTAATCAGTTTGATGAGTTAAATTAGTCTTTAAAGTTTGTAATTTATTAGAAATTTTAATTAAATATTGAGAATTAGCATCAAGTATATTTTTTTCTAAAGTGTCGATTTGATTTTTTGTATATAATGCAATTTGCGATGCTTTTAAATTTTTTATTTGAATTTGATTGTTTTTAAAAACACATTGAAGCATTTCTTTTCTTTCTAAATCGCTATCTAACTCATCTAATTTTTCATCATAAATATAAATTTCATCATAGAGTGCTTTTTTCGTTTTTTTATTATAAACTCTAAAAAACTTTTTAAAATGAGGCAAGGTTGTTTTTGAACTGTTTTCGCTGATTTTAATTTTAGGTTTTATAGCGTTTAGTTCTTGTATGGCCACAAGTTTATAAACACAGCCAAATATCGGATCACTAGAAGCAGTGATTAACCTTTCTCCCACCCCAAAAGCGTCTATGGGCGAATTTTGTAATTTTTCTATTTCATATTCATCTAAAGAATTTGAAACAATGATTTTACACTCTTTTAAATTTTCACGATCAAGTTTATCACGAATATTTTGACTTAAAAAAGCTAAATTACCAGAATCGATTCTAACTCCACACTCTTTAACATTGTATTTTTTAAAAGCCTTTATCGCATTTTCTAAACCGCTTTCATAATGATAAGTATCTATAAGCAAAATAGGATTTTTAGGATAAAGTTCTACATAGCAACAAAAAGCTTTAAATTCGTCATCAAACATTTGCACCCAAGAATGTGCCATTGTTCCACTTACAGTGATATCGTATTTTTTTCCTGCTAGGGTGCAAGAACTTGCAAGACATCCACCTATAATAGCCGCTTTAGCCCCCTTAATCGCAGCATCATTTCCATGTGCTCTTCTTGATCCAAATTCAAACACGGGACGATTTTTAGCTGCTCTTACTATGCGATTTGCTTTTGTGGCAATAAGGCTTTGATGATTGATATTTAACAATAAAAAAGTTTCTAAAAACTGCGCTTCTATGGGATTAGCCTTAATAATCATCAAAGGTTCATTGGGAAATACAATTTCACCCTCTTGTAAAGAATAAATTTCTCCATTAAATTTAAAATCAAGCAAATAATTTAAAAATTCTTCACAAAAAATGTTTTTGGATCGTAAATATGTGATATCTTCGACATCAAAACGCAAATTTGCAACAAAATCTAAAATTTCAGACAATCCAGCAAATATAGCAAAAGGATTATTATCGGGAGTTTTTCTAAAAAATACATCAAAATAGCAAATTTTATTTTCAAATCCATTTAAAAAATAACCTTGCATCATAGTGAGTTCATAAAAATCACAAAGCAAGGTTAAATTAGATCTTTTTTTAGAAAAATTCTCCATAAATTACCTAAATGTTAAAAATCATCAAAACTAATACTACCTTTTGAATAGTTGGTTACCTTACTTTCAAAAAAGTTACTTTTTTGATCATTAAATTTAGAAAAATCATCAACCCATTTAATAGGATGCTTAGCATTGTACATTTTTTCAAGATTAATCGCTATTAGTCTTTGATCAATTAAATAATGGATATATTCTTCAATAATATCGTCTGTAAATCCCATAATTTGATTTTGAGTGATATATTTACCCCATTTAATCTCTAATTCTCCTGCTTTTTGAAACATTTCATAAATTTTATTAATATTAGCTTCATTGAAAAGATCCGGTCTTTCTTTTCGTGTTGAATTGATCATATTTTGAAATAAAAGTAAATGCGTAATTTCATCTCTTTGTATAAAGCGAATCATTTGTGCTGAACCCAACATCTTACCAGCTCTAGCAAGGGCGTAAATTGCAGTAAATCCACTATAAAAATAAATTCCTTCTAAAATTTGATTTGCCACCATAGCAAGTAATAATTTATTATCATCTACATCACCAGCTAATTCTTCATAAATATTGGAAATAAAATCATTCTTTTCCCTTAGAGTTGCGTCGTGCTTTTCCATTTCATAAATTAAATCTGTGTTTTCACAAATTGCCTCTACCATAACCGCATAAGATTTTGAATGATTGGCTTCTTCATAAGCTTGTCTTGCTAAAACTGCATTAATTTCAGGTGCGGTAATATAAGGATTGATATTGTCTGCTAAATTATTGGTTTGAAAACTATCCATAGAAATCAGTTGAGACCAAACTAAATCATACATTCTTTTCTCACCAGAAGTTAAATTACAACGATAATCAAGAGCGTCTTTGGTTGTATCAACTTCTTTAGGAAACCAAGTGTTTGCTTCCATAACATCCCAAAGTTTCAAAGCCCAAGTATATTTTGCCTTTGTAAAATTAAGAATTCCGTGAGGATTTCCATCAAAAACTTTTCTTTCTCCAAGAGTTTCATTTGAATTGGGATTGTAAATTCTTTTTCTATGCATTATTATTTAACCTTTCTATGATGCAACTTTGAGTTAATATATCATGTAAATTAAGAGAATCTTTTCTAATAAAACTAAAAAATATTCCCACCAATAAACCAAAACTTATGAAAAATATAATGTATCTAAGTATAATTTTTAAAAAAGAAATTTTTTTTCCGCTTTTAAAATCTACCAAATAAAGATCATAAGCTTTCAAACCAGGACTTTGCCCTTTTCTTTGTAAAAACAAAGCCTGAATTAAACCAAAAAGAAAGGAACATAAGGCGGTAGCAAAACCACTATGTAAAAAAGCATCCTTAGATCCTAACCAAAAATAACTTAAATATAAAATGGGTACATAAATAAGAAAAATATCAATAACAAAAGCTTTGAATCGCAAAAAACGCGAAGCTATTCTAGCTTTTGTTTTTTTCATTAATTTCCGCGACTCCCTGGTTTAATAGCTTTGCTTCCTTGTTTGCAAAGTGGGCATTTTTCTTCATCATAAATTTCAAAATCAAAATTTCCTAGAGTAAAAAGAGGGATATTGCTAGGAAGTTTAGCGTTATCTTTTGATTGAGTGTTTAAATTTTTTACTGCACAAAACCCACGATTTGCTAAAGCAGCAAAACCCACTACAATTCCTCCGAGGCTTTCTATAATTTTTGCACTTTCTAAAGCACTACCACCTGTAGTAATAATATCCTCACAAACGATAAATTTTTCACCTTTTTTAACCTCAAAACCTCGTCTTAATGTCATTTCTTTATTAACTCTTTCAGTGAAAATAAAACGTTTATCACAGGCTCTAGCTAACTCATATCCTGCTAAAATTCCTCCTAAAGCTGGAGAACAAACACTGTCAAATTCTATAGAATTTTCAAAAATTATTTTCGCCAATTCTTTACATAATTTTTCAGCCAAGACAGGACTTTCTAGCACTTTTGCACTTTGAAGGTAAAATCGAGAATGTTTTCCAGAACTTAATAAAAAATGACCCTCTAAATAAGCTTGACAGTTTTTATAAATTTCTTCTAAATTCATTATTAAACCTTTAAAAGTTCTGTTTCTTTATTTTTAACGCTTTCATCAATTTTAGAAGAATAAGAATCTGTAATTTTTTGCACCTCATCATATGCTTTTTTTGCCTCATCTTCTGAAATTGCTTTATCTTTTTCTAGTTTTTTAATACTATCATTAGCATCTTTTCGATGGTTTCTGATTGAAACTTTTGCTTTTTCGCCCATAGCTTTAGCTTGTTTAACATTTTCTTCTCTTTGTTCTCTAGTCATTGGAGGGAAAAATAATTTAACATTTTCCCCATCATTGTTTGGATTAACCCCGATATTTGCTGCAGCGATAGCACTTTCTATGATTTTTAACATAGGTTTTTCCCAAGGAGTGATGCTAATAGTTGAGGCATCGCTAGCTAAAACAGTCGCGACTTGATTTAAAGGCGTTAAACTACCATAATAATCAACTTGTATATGATCTAATATATGAATATTAACCTTGCCTGTTCTTAAAGTTGTAAAATCTTTTTTTAAAGCTTCTAAGCTTTTATCGTTTTGGTTTTTTTGTTTGTCTAAAATTTCATTAATCATATTTTTCCTTTTATTTGCTTACATTTGTATCATATGAATTTTGCGGCATAGATGGAATTTTTGATGGATTGATTGTATTAGCATTTGGAATGCTTGTATTGGTTTCTACTTTAATTTTTTCAGCTAAAGAATCTTTGTTTGTGTGATTGTATAAATATCCTAAACCTATGGTATTAGCAATCAAAAACACACCCATTATAAATGTAAATTTAGCTAAAAAATTTGCAGGCCCTTTTGCGCCAAAAAGACTTTCATTGCTTCCGCTATAAGCTCCAAGACCTATGCTTGAACTTTTTTGTAACAAAACAGCTATACAAATAATAACAACGATAACAAATTGTAGAACAGTTAAAAGAGTAATCATAAATTTTCCTAATCTTTGAAATAATTTTAACTTGAAATATTTTAGCGAAATAAAACTTGAAAAGATTTGAAATTATTGTATTTTTGCGTCATTACGACGCAAAAATTATCTGTTAAGACTTCTTAGAATATTAAGTAAATTAATGAATAAATTTACAAAATCAAGATAAAGTGCTACAGCTCCTTCAATTGGAGTTTCATAGTTTCCGCGAATAATATTTTGAGTATCATAAAGAATATAAAATGAAAATAATATTGCAGATACTGATGAAATAACCAAACTAAATACGCTACTATGTAAGAAAATGTTAAGTAAAGATGCTGCAATAACAACCAAAAGAACTATAAATAAAGCTTTACCCATTACAGTAAAATCTTTTTTAGTATTCATAGCAAAAATACTAAGACCTGCAAATGCCACAGTAGTTAAAGCAAAAGCTTGAGCTATGATAATTCCTCCTGCAGGTAAAGCAAGAACGGAAATAAGTAAAGGCGTAAGTGTTAAGCCTGAACAAAAAGTAAAGGCAAAAAGTAAGATAAGATTTAATGGAGCTTCTTTTTTCTTATACATCAAAGCAAACAATAATCCTAGTTCTATAGCAAAAAGAATCCAAAATGTTACCAAAGATTCAATAAAAAATGATGCTAAAGCGAAAATTCCCACATAAGCACCTACTGTAGCAGCCAAAAGCGATGCGGCAAAAAGCTGATATGTTTGCTTGATAAAAATGCCAAGATCACTCGTTCTTGTATTTTCAAATTCTCTCGATTTTGAATAGTCTCTATCATAAAGACTCATAATCATTCTCCTTTGATATAATTGTACAAATAAGATTATATCAAAATTTATTTAACAATTTATTTTTTAAAACAAATTTCATATTAAGTATTTTAAAATACATTGTTGTAGATTTTGTTATAATTATAAATATTTATTTTATTTTTAGGTAGTATTTTATGGAAAATCTTATTAGCGGTGCAATTAAATTTATGCAGCAAGATTTTAAAGAGCATAAAGAGCTTTTTGAAAGTCTTAAAAATAAGCAAAATCCTCACACTCTTTTTATAGGATGTTCTGATTCAAGAGTTATCCCTAGTTTAATAACCAATACAGGCCCAGGGGAGCTTTTTGTGATCCGAAATATTGCAAATATCGTTCCGCCTTATCGCATAGGGGAGGATTTTTTATCAACCACTTCTGCTATAGAATATGCTTTAAATTCTTTACATATTAAAAATATTATTGTGTGTGGACATAGCAATTGTGGTGGATGTAATGCACTTTATTATTCTGATGAAGAATTGAGTAAAATTCCAAATGTAAAAAAATGGCTCACTTTGCTTGAGCCTATCAAACAAGATATAAAATCGATATCAAAAAATGATACAGCTATGAGATCTTGGCTTACAGAAAAATTAAATTTAGTCAATTCTTTACAAAATATTCTCACCTATCCTGGAGTTGAAGAGGCACTAAACCAAGGAAAAATAGAACTTCATGCTTGGTATTATATTATCGAAACAGGTGAAATTTATGAATACAATTTTAAAGAAAAAAACTTTACTTTAATTCAAAATAGGAGATGATAAATGAAAAAAATAATTTTAATCTTTTTTAGTCTTTTATATCTTTATGGCGATGAATTACAGCTTATTGATACTAATGCGAGTCAAAATTCTGGTGTTTATGGTTTGATTCAAAAATATATTGGTATTGAGCATCAAATTAGAGAATTTAGAAAAAATAATGATGAAAATTCAAGTTCTTATAGTGGTATTTTAAAAGAATTTGAAAGAGATAAAAGAACAATATTATCTGAAATACCTGATATGATAGTCGAACAAAAAATTGACGAAAGAGCTATAGAAAATTTCTTAAAAAGAAAGCAAGAATTGCTAAAATTGCAACAAAAAAGTTTAAACAAACCTTTTGTTTATACTGACACAAGCTTAAATCTTGTTTATTTTAATATGGTTGAAAGTTTCTTTTCATCTTTGTTTGAATTAGAAAAACTTTTTAAAAATGCAGCTGATAGTGAAAGTATAGTATCTACAGTTGATAAAGCTATGGAGGATTTACAAAATTTAATCAATATTGATTTAGATGAGTATAAAAGTAAAATTACCGATCCAAAAGAGCTTGAAAAAATTGCCTCTAAAGAAGCAATGATCAATAATACTTTTAATGCTTATATAGAAATTTTAAAATATTTGCGTTCTAATGCTCATTTATTGGAAAGCAATTATCTTTTTTCTCTTTTAGGACTTCAAATTTGGATTGATAAAATCAATGCTTTTGTTAATATTGATTTTTTAAATGTAGGGAAAATAACTATTTCTGCTTTGGTTTTAATTTTCTTTGTTTCTTTAAGACGCTTTTTTTCTAATATAGTTTATTTTTTCCTTGTGCGTTTGATTTATCGTAATAAAAAAGAAGCTGATGATATTAAAGTTATTTTTATTGGAAATATCAAAAAGCCTGTAGGTATTTTACTCATTTGTTATGCACTTTCTCTTTGTCTTACTATAGCGTTTTATCCCGCACCTTTAAGTATAAGTTTGAGTAATCTTTTTAATATCATTTATGCTGTTTTAATAGCTTGGCTTGTTTTGAAAATTCTTGATGGTTATGGCGTGGTTTTGGTATCTAAATTGGCTAAGAAAAGCGAAAAAAAAGAAGTGGTTAATTTAGTCATTAAAATTTTATATTTTGTTATTATTATTATAGCTTTACTCTATATTTTAGCTCAACTTGGTTTTAACATTTCAGCCATCATTGCATCTTTGGGAATTGGTGGTTTGGCTGTTGCTTTGGCGGCTAAAGATATTATCGCTAATTTCTTTGCATCGATTTTATTATTATTTGATAATAGTTTTAATCAAGGAGATTGGGTTGAAGTTTCAGGCATAGAAGGAACCGTTGTTGAAATAGGACTTAGAAAAACAACTATAAGAACTTTTGATAATTGTTTGGTTTTCCTACCTAATTCAACTATTATGGGTGCTAATATTAAAAACTGGAGTAAACGTCGTATGGGACGTCATATAAAAATGTATCTTGGTGTAGGATACGATGCCACTCCTGAAAAATTAGACAGTTGTATTAAAGATTTAAAAGAACTTTTAAATTCAAGTCCATTAGTAGCTCATGAAGATGATAGTGCTTTAAAATACGGAGATCACACAACTAAATATCGCCAAAATTTAGTATCTATTAATGATCTTGAAGGTTATAAAAATGCTTGTTATGTAGCTTTGAGTGAATTTGCAGATAGTAGCATCAATATAGAATTATACTTTTATACCAAATCAATTCATTCGAAAGAATTTAGAGAAGCTAGACAAGAATTGATGCTTGAGTTTATGCGTATCATTGAAAAAAATGGTTTGACTTTTGCTTTCCCAAGTCGCAGTATTTATATAGAAAATTTACCTCCGCTTGATTTACAGCCAAAAGAATAGCTTTTGCTATTCTTATATCGGCATAACGCGAATATTTGGGCTTAATTCTTCTTGTAAAATATTTTCAATAGCGTATAAAGTAGCACCACTTCCGCTAGAACAACCACTACAGGCACCTAAATAGCGAATATAAACATCGATAGCACCACCTTCAGCCTTTTGTATATCAATCACCTCTAAATCGCCTCCATCATTATGAAGCATAGGGCGAATTTCAGTATCTAAAACGCTTTCTACCGCTTTTAGCTGACCTACTAAAGTCATTTCATCAAAAGCAACGTCATTTTTTGTAGCATTTTTTAACTTTTCTCTATCCATTTCAGCTCTTGTTTCGGCTAAAATATCTACAAGATAATAATCCCTTTTTTCATGCCCACCTGGTTTAACACAAGATTTGCAAAAGGCACCCGCTTTAGTGTATTGAGTGATTTCTTCAACTGTATGCAAATCATTAAGTCTAATAACATCCTTAATGGTTCCAAGGCTTACCCTAGCACATTCACACACTATAATTTGATCTTCAAAATCCTCAGGGTTAATTCCTTTATAATGAGCCGCGGCTTGTTTAATAACATCATAAGCCATAACCGAACAATGCATTTTTTGAGGTGGAACTGCTGGAGTTTCTGGATTGTCACGCATAGCAAATTCTACATCCAAATTTGTAATTTTTACTGCTTCATCTACAGTTTTTCCTATGCAAAGATCCACCATAGTATCACTACTTGCTATAGCAGTGCCACAGCCAAAACTTTTAAATTTGGCATCAATAATTTTATCTGTTTTTTCATCAACCAACCAAAAAAGCCTTACCGCATCCCCGCAACTTTCTGCTCCAAAATCAGCCACAATAAGCTTTGCATTGCGATTTTTAGCATCTTCTTCGCTAAATTCTCCCATATGTTGAGGGTTATTCATTCTATCTTGAACTTTTTGGGAATACTCATCCCAAATTGATCCTCCAATTAAACTATTTTTTCCCATTTTTTATCCTTTTATTTATAATTATTTGGATTATAAGCGTAAGTGCAAGAAATTTTTCTTAATCTTTGCGTTGCATTTTTTATTTGTTCTGCAGCATAATCAATTTCTTCTTCTGTGTTAAATCTCGATAAAGAAAGTCTTAAAGCCGTATGTGCTAAATCATGCTCTGCACCAATTGCCTCCATAATAGGATTGCTCTCAAGTGCTTCACTGGCACAGGCTGATCCTGTACTTGCCGCTATACCATTTTTATTTAAATCCCAAAGCATAGCTTCGCCTTCAACGCCTTTGATACTTGCTAAAATAGTATTTGGAACTCTATGTTCTCTTTTACCAACCACCGTTGTATCAGGTAAAGCTAAAATTTTATCTTCTAGCTTATCTCTTAAACGACGTATATGAGAATCTTCAAAATCAAGCATAGTATTAGCTATACGCAAAGCTTCTCCCATAGCTACTATGTAAGGCACATTTAAAGTCCCACTTCTTCTACCACCCATATGCTCTCCGCCATGTAATAATGGAGTAAGTTTAAGTCCTTTTTTGATAAACAATCCTCCAACGCCTTTTGGTCCATGGAATTTATGGGCTGAAAAAGATGCAAAATCAACGCCTGCATTGCTTAAATTAACTTTGATTTTACCCACTGCTTGTGTTGCATCTGTATGAAAAAGTGCTCCAAATTCATGGGCGAGTTCAGCCATGGCTTTAATATCAAAAATCATACCGGTTTCATTGTTGGCCCACATAACGCTAACGAGTGCGGTTTTATCAGAAATTACTTTACGTAAATCTTCTACAGTTGAAGCGCCTTCTTCATTTACTGGAAGTTCCATAACTTTAACACCAAGACTTTTTAAAAAATACGCTGCTGCGCTTACTGCAGGATGTTCCACACTAGAAATAATCACTTCATTGCGTTCTTTATTTAAAATATGATCAAAATACACACCTTTTAAAACCCAATTAATACTTTCAGTCGCACAAGATGTGATCACTATATCATCTAAATCATTTGCTCCAAGTCCCACATAAAGCTTATCCAAAGCTTCTCTTAAAGCTGGATGGGTTGTGCTTCCCCACTGATGAAGACTATTTGGATTGCCATACATATCTTTGAAAAATGGCAACATAAGCTCATAAGCATTAGGGTCAATCATTGTTGTTGCATTATTATCTAAATAAACTTTCACTTTTCATCCTTATAAAATTATATCCATTTTTAATTTAGGATATTTTTTATCTTGTTAATTAAAATGGATAATAACAGAAATTTATTAATTTTAGTTTAAATACTAAAATTAAATTATAAATTAAGAAAAATAAAAAAATATTAAATTAAATTTTAAATTTTTTTTCATAATATTTTACTATTTTATAATCTTCTTTTGAAGTATGATTTATGATGAAATCTTTTACCACATAATCCAATTTTTCGGTTAAAATATGGATTGATCTTGCTTCGCTTACTATTATTTCTTCAATTTCAAAAATAATATTACGGTGGATTTTCATATGCTCTTTCATGAAGGGATAATGAATTTCTCTCATAAAAGCTTCTTCATCTAAAAAATGTCGATTCAGCATAACAAGTAATTCTTTTAAAACTTCTTTTAATTCTTTAGAATTAATATGTCGATGATTCATTAAAGAAAGTTTGATAGAAATTTCAAAAAGATCTTGATGTTGAGAATCTAAAAGATCGTTATTCATAGAAATAATTTTTTGGTTAGAAATCATAATTTAAACTTTCATTTACTGTTAATTCTAAATTTTAAATTATTATTTAAAATTTAGATTATAATTTTTAAATACTTAAATTCACATTATTTTTTACTTATATTACATCATAACAGACATATAAGAATTAAGTATTTTATTTAAATTCGCTTGTTTTTGGCGACGATCTAAAAAATGATCTATAGAACTAGAACGCATCGTATTTGCTTTATCTATCCTAGAAACATCCTGACTTTGTTTTTTATATTCTTCTTTTAAATCATTAAAATCATTTTTTATTTGATCAGTATAAATTTGAAAAATTGAACTTGAATTAGCAAATTCTTTCAAATCCATATCTTTTTGATAATTAATATATTGTTGAAAAAACACAGAAAGTTTATCTTTAGAAATGGTTTTTTTATTGACTCCATTGACGTAAAGATACAAATCGAAACTCATTTTTTCTTCATTATTTTTTTTAATATAATCTTCAATATCCATTTTTCCATCAAGAAGTTTTTGCAAATTCTGGCGAGAGCTGATATCTAAATTAACCGGTTTCATAAAAAAATTAAATTCATTCTCATTTTGAGTCTTAATATCTTGATAAATAAAATTCATCAAAAGCCCCGATTTTGAAACTTCTGAATTTTTTGTTAAATAAGGTTTTAAAATTTCATTAGAAGAAGTATTATTTAAAGTTTTATCAAAATGAAAACTTATAACTTTATTATCAAGCATTAAAGTATTAAGATGAGTATTTTTATCTAGTGCAGAATTTAGCTCTTCTTGGTTATCATAAATTCTTGTGATTTTACCTAAAAACTCTCCATTTTCTGTAGAAAAACCCGCTGAAAGCTTTGAAATATTGCTACGACTTAAATTAGCATTATCATCTTGCATAAATTCATTATTAATCGCTTTTAAAGAATTATAATAACTATTTAAAAGATAAGGTAGATCTATTTTATTATAGTTAAAATTTTCATCCTGTTTTGTTAATTCTTTTGCTATATTCCTAACACTTTTAATATGAATATTATAAGATTCTGGAATATTGGCTATTTTATTTAGATCTTTATCAAAAAAGCCTTCTTCATTAGTTCTAAAACCAAACTCACTCGCATAGCTTACATTGTTAAAAATGTAATTTAATTGTTCTAAATGATGATCCTCTTTCAAATTTGAAATTTCTCTATCCTTGATCAAATTCAAAGCAGAATTGTTATTTAAAGGATTAGACAAAGCCAAATTTTGATAAGGATTTGCCGAATTTATTGTCATTGTTTAATCTTTCCAAAAATATTGCTAATTTTTTACAAGCAAAAGGTGTGCCAAGTTTATAAAAGGATAAAAATTCAGTCAAAAATCAGTAAAAATTTATTATCATTTAGCTTTTCTAAATTTTTTGGAAAAATAAATTTTATCCGAAAGGAAAGCGTATGCCAAAGATGAAAAGCGTTAAAAGCGCTGTTAAACGCTTTAAGGTAGGTAAAAACAAAATCAAAAGAGGTTCAGCATTTAGAAGCCATATTTTGACTAAAAAACCTGCTAAAAGAATGCGTGATCTTCGTACAGCTAAATACGTTCATAGCACAAATGTAAAAGCTGTAGAAAAGATGTTAGGGATTTAAGTTTTTGACCGAAGTCATTCAAACTCCCCTTAAACAAAGAAAGTTAAGGGCAAGCTCCAAAATTTGGACGCCACTTTATGAAAGGAAATAAAAATGGCAAGAGTAAAAACAGGTGTTGTAAGACGTCGCAGACACAAAAAAGTTTTAAAATTAGCGCGTGGTTTTTATAGCGGACGTCGCAAACATTTTAGAAAAGCAAAAGAACAATTAGAAAGAAGTCTCGTCTATGCTTATCGTGATAGACGTCGTAAAAAAAGAGATTTTCGCCGTCTTTGGATCGTGCGTATCAATGCTGCTTGTAGATTAAATGATTTAAGCTATTCAAGATTTATTAATGGACTTAAAAAGGCAGGCATTGAGCTTGATAGAAAAATTTTAGCAGACTTAGCAATGAATGATGCTGCTGCATTTTCAAGAATTGTAGAGGCTGTCAAAAAAGCGCTTTAATCCAAGATTATTTTCTTGGATTACCCCCCCCCCTCTAAGTTTAATTTTACCAGAACATTTTCATAAAGTTTTAATTCATTTAAATTTTCATCCAAGTAACCGCTTGTATCACTTTTTTGTTCTAGCTTGTCTGAAATTTCTTTTCCTAAACTGATAAGATCAGAAATAGTTTTTGAAAATTCATTTGATTTATCTCTGATGAAATTCATTTCTTGAGTGCTAGAATTGGAGCTTTTAGCAATAGATTGTATGGTTTGGATTACCAATTTTATGGCTGCTTCCATTTCTATCAAACTTTCTTGAGTATTATCAGAAAGCTTTCTTACCTCATCTGCAACAACGGCAAAGCCTCTTCCTAATTTTCCAGCTCTTGCTGCTTCTATCCCTGCATTTAAAGATAAAAGACTGGTTTGCTCGACAATACCAGAAATAAGATTAAGCATTTTGTTAAGCTGATCAATGTTTTTAAAAGAAGATTGAATTTCTTTTTCCAAATTCATTTTTTCTTCGCTTTGATACAAGTTATATTCTAAATAATGGATAAAGTTGATGAAATTCTCATCTATGGTTAAAAGACTTTCTTTAATGCTTTGAAAATCTTTGAAAGTATCTTTAAAAATATTAGAATTATTATCTATGCTAACAGTAGTATTTTTCAATCGATCTAAAACAAGTTTATTTACCTTATTGATAATTTCAAGTTTTTGCACCTTAAGGCTGAGGTAATAATATTTAAAGTCGCTATATTTATTTACAAAGGTTTGCATATAAACTGGATTAAATTCGGTTTTTTCATCCACTTCATAGAAAAAAATCGCCACTAAGCTTTTAAAAATTCCTACCCCATAAACTTCTCCAAAACAAGAAAAACCTACAATAGGAAATTGGTTTAATTTGATATCTTTTATAAATTTACTATTTTGAAATCTCCTTAAAATACAATCATTAAAAATCGCTGCCATAGGTTTTATATCGGGTTTATTTTGGATAAATTTTTCATAATCTTTTTCGAGATCTTTAATAAAATCAGTTCTTTTTAATAAAACAATTTCTTGACCATTAGTTATTTCACCATAGCTAAGCAAAACTTTATCAGAAACAATTTTCATAGGAGAAATAAAATAATCATTGCTAATTTTAATACCTAAGGTATAATCTGAAGCTTTAAGCTTTAAACCTTCAAAATCACAAGAAAAATGTTTGCACAAAGCTTCAATTGCATTTATAGACTGAAAAGTTTTTGTATCTAAAAATTCATACACCAGTCTATTCTTAGGATCGGTATTTAAAACCGTAAATGTTGTGTTTTTATCATGAGTTTCAGAAAAATTTTGAGATTTCATAAAATCAAAACGATATTTTGGCTTAAATTGAATATGCATACTGATCGCATGATGCTCTAACATTTCATAATTATAAACAATACAAGTTCCCTGAAGATTATCCAAATCTCCACTTGCACCAGCCCCTAAAAGAGGACAAGGATATTGAGCGTATTTATAAAGCATTTCTATCACCATGCTTTCACTTCCACTCACCCCGTTGTGAATTAGATAATGCAAAGTATTGCTACAATGTGCCTTAAAAGGTACATGCATTGATGCAATTTCCTTTTCTATATAAACTCTTCTATCTTGACGATCCTCTATGTTATCAAAAAGATTGATTTTATGGATATATAAATTCTCTATCATTTCATTGCCAAAAAGAATCAAAGCAATACCTTGAACATTATGCAAATAAGGATTATCAACAATTTGTTTATTTTGATCGATGTTGCATAGCAAATCAGAGGCGGAAATCAAAATCAATTCGCATTCTTGAGGCAAATAATTTTTTATCTTTGTTGCTATATTTTTTAAATCGAGCTGATAGGAAGCAAAGCCTATGGCTAACTTGGTTTCAAATTTTAAATGACTTAAAACATTCTCAATTTCATCCTCTAAAAAATAAAGAGTTTCTAAAGGTTTTACTTTAACTGATTTTTTTTCATTTTTTTTAAAAAAGTTGCGAAACATTAAACCAACCTCTATATTTTTATTATTCTTAAAAATTTGAAATTTATAATGATGATTTTTAACTTATTTAATTGTAGTAAAATTTTATTAATGATAAAAATTATAAAAATTTATATACTAAGTAAATTAAAATTTAGCTATAATATATTCTTGATGAAAAATTTTGTAATTTAGTTTAGTCAAGGAAAATCTATGGCATCAGATATGAATGAAATTTTATTACAAAGTGTTGAAGTTTTGCCTTCTTTGCCTGACACCATCAGCAAATTAAGAAAATATATTGAAGAATCAAGAAATAATTTAGAAATTAATAAAGTTGCTGATATTATTTCAAGTGATCCTTTAATGACCACTAAACTTTTGCGTTTAGCTAATTCTCCTTTTTATGGCTTTTCAAGAGAAATTACCTCCTTAAATCAAGTTGTATCGTTACTTGGTATAGGAAATATTATCAATACAATCATGGCAGATTCTATTAGAGAAAATTTTAAAATCGATGTTTCACCCTATGGCTTAAATACAAAAGATTTTATAAATAAATGCAGCGAAGAAACTGCTTTTATTACAGATTGGCTTAATGATGAAGATAAAAAACTATCTCACTTTTTAGTTCCTTGTGCTTTGATATTAAGACTTGGTATTGTTATTTTTTCTAATTTTTTGATTCAAAACAATAAAGATGCTGAATTTTTAGAACATTTAAAAAAAATAGATTTTAGAGATCTTTCTTTAGTAGAAAATGAATTTTTGGGAGTTGATCACATTTCTTTTTTGGGCTTTTTACTTTATCGCTGGAATTTTGATGATATATTAACAGAGACAATTTGTTTCATAAGATCCCCTCATGCAGCACGCAATGAAGTTAAAAAGTCAGCTTATGCTTTAGCAGTACTTGATCATTTATTTATGCCACATAGAAGTTTTTCTGTTTTTAATGTAAAAGCATCTATTGCTTTAATCGAAGAAGCTAAAACTCAAGGTGTAAAATTTAATTTAGATAATTTTATTTCAAAGCTTCCAAAACAAATTAGAGAAGAAATAGAAAAAGAAAAAAAATAAATTTTACTTTTTTATTTTTAATTAATGAAAAGTATTATTTTACCTCCTAATGAATTTCTAGACCATTATGTTTTAAATGCCGAATTTCATCGCCTAGTCGGCATTTCTAAAAATGCTTATAAATTTTGGAAAAATGTAGAAATAGGTAGATATCAAGGAACACGTGTTGTTTTTTTACATAAAAATTCCATCCTTAAAAAATATCAAGATAAATTAAAACTATGTACAAATTTAAATGGCTTTGTCTTAGCTAGTGCTTTTTGTTCTTTCACAACTCTTGCTCCTTCGCATTTAGTAAAAAAGAATGATTCTTCTATTTATAAACTTTTGGAACTTAAAGAAGTACAAGGGGTTAAATTTGTCAATTTGAAAAAATTTTATGATTTTTTAGGGCTTGATTATCATCAGCATATCTATATAGAAAAATGCCGTTTTTTTAGTCCAGCCCCTTTTGAAAAACGTATAAAAATTACTGATAGTATGTGTGTTGGATATTATTAAGAGGATGAATTTTAATCCATTTCATAAAATTCATCATCATCTGATTCATCATCATAAACATAATCATCATCATCGTAATTATAAGATCGATGATTAGCGTGTGTATATTCTTCATCTTCTTCATAAACATCATAATCTAAATTTTCTTCTTCGTTTTCCATGATTTTCTCCTAAAATTAAAATTATAAAATTATTTTAACTTAAATTTGTTTGCTTTTGATATAATTTTTTGAATTTTTTAAAAGGTTTATTTATGAATTTAACTCATTTAGATGATAAAAATCGTCCAAAAATGGTAGATGTAAGCTCAAAAAATATCACTCAAAGACTTGCTAAAGCAAGTGGGATAATAAATATGTCTCAAGAAGCCTTTGAAAGCATTAAAAATAATACAGCTAAAAAAGGGCCCGTTTTACAAACCGCAATCATCGCAGCTATTATGGGAGCAAAAAAAACAAGTGAATTAATTCCTATGTGCCATCCTTTAATGCTTTCTAAAATTGAAACTGATGTGATTGAATTTGAAAAAGAATTTGCTTTTAAACTTATCGTTACGGTTAAATGTGAAGGTAAAACTGGAGTTGAGATGGAAGCTTTAACAGCAGTAAGCATAGGACTTTTAACCATTTATGATATGGTAAAGGCTATTGATAAAACTATGAAAATAGGTGAAATTGTTCTTGAAAATAAAGAAGGAGGCAAAAGTGGTCAATTTATGCGATCTTAATAAAGAACCTATTATTAACTATCCAACATTTTGGGATTATAAAGTTATTTTTGATACCCATGTACATGCGGGTGAAGTTTTTGAAAAATTGCTAGGTCAAAGAGAATTTAAATACAAGCATTCTAATGCAAGTTCTAGCGGAAAGTATCAAAGCTTTTTATTAAGCGTCTATGTTGATAGCAAACAAGATCGTCTTGACATTTTTGAGAAGCTTAAGTCTGAAGCAAAATTTGTTATTTAAGGAAATTTATGAAAAATACTTTAATCATTTTTGAAAATTCTCTATCAAATCTTAGCAAAAAAGAAGCCAAAGATTTGCTAGAAGAGCTAAGTTTTAACCTTGCTTACAAGCAAATCACGCATAATGCTCATTATACTCAAAAAATTCTCAATTCTCTTTTGGTTGAATTTTTAAATATTTTAAAAAAGCTTGATTTATTTGATGATGAAAATGTTACAAAAATCATTAAAGCTTTAGTAAAAGCTAGTATTCAAGACGCTCAAAATACTCTTTATGATTATATGAATGAGATTGAAATTTTAAACAAGCAAATTGAAAATCAAAAAAATTCCATAAAAAATCAAATCAGCAATCATTTTTTTGAATTTGAAAATATCTTACAAGAACATCTTGACAATCAAATTTGTAGCAGCTTAAATGATGCGATCTTATTTGATATAGAAATGCTTGGGATCTTAAAAGAAACAGCTGAAAGTGCATTTTTAACCACCTTAGAAAAAGCTGAAGATATAGAACTTACAAGCAAAGAAATTGCTAAAAATCTTGTTTATAATGCCATTTGTGAAGCGCATTTTGAGAAAGAACGTATCTTAAAAATTTCAAGCATTATTTTAAATACAGCTTTTGAAATTGCTAATGAATCGATGGCTTATGCTAAAGATCTTTGTTTAGGTGCGATCAAAGGCAC
>NZ_JACHTO010000020.1:0-25284 GCF_020135895.1 Campylobacter sp. 2457A
AAAACAAAATGCCACTAAGTTAAATGAAATAGAAAATAAAAATTCACAAACTTTAATAAGAAGTGAAGTATTAAATTCTACTAATAATAATATCAATAAAAACTATTACACTAAAACAAATTCTCCTAATTATGATATATCTAGTGAATTTAAAAACTCTATTTATACTTTAAAATTCAAACAAGCAGATATAAGTAATAATACAGCCTATGGTTATAGTGTAGATAAAGATGGTTATATGGGAGAAGATTTTAATGAGGCTGCAGGATTACCAAAAGATTTTAAGATACATAAATCTACTTTAGATGAGATAGAGAGAGTGGCTGAGAATAACTTTTATGATACAAAAACAAAAGAATGTCTAGGTGTGAATAAATATTATGATAATATAGATATGGCTGAAACCATCAAACAATACTATAATCTTTTTTCTAATGCTTTAAGTCAAAGCTTTCCAAGTGATAAAACAAGTTTTAGTGAAGCAGATATTAATACTATGCCTAGTGGATATGCTGTAGGTGGAACTAAATGGATGGATTTTAATGAGCCAAATAATAGAATGAATATCACTCATTTAAAAGATTTTTCAAATTCATCGGTTTCAAATATCTATCAAACACCAGAACAGGCTAAAAAAGCTGATGATCTTTGGGCTGATTCTGGATATATGATTAATGGTTTAAAACCTGAAACCTTAGGTTTATCCTTAGAAGAAATAAAAAATGTTTCTCAAGCTAAGTATGAATGTGATTTTAAACCTGATATGTCATTTTATCCAAAAAATGAAGATGGAACTTATACTAGAGAAGATTTATTTATGAGCTTTTTAAAAGCTCAAAATGGACAACCTGTTGAAAGTCTAAATACTACACTTAATCCAAAAGTAGAAGCTTATAATGCAACTTGTGCTAAAGAAAGTTTTGGTACCAAAGGTGCCGATTTAACTGATATCATGACAGGTAAGGTTGATTTTGCAAGTTTATTAAAATATAAACTTGATAGAGGTTATATGGCTGGAGAGCTTTATATGTATGAAAAGGGTATAGATCCAAAAGCCAATGAAGGCAATTGGGCTTTGGACGCTGAGATTAAACAAGCCATTGCTAACGGCTGGAAAGCAAGTAGTGAAAGTATCAATTCTTATGTTGGATCTATAGTGGATAGATTAAATAATCTCATAGGGCAAACTAGGGTTTAGGTTTTGATTAAAGGATTTTAATATTAAAATCCTTTTTTAAATCAGCAAGAATAGCAGGTTTTAAATTCATAAGCAGTTGGACGCGCTTCTACTGGCCATACTTGAGTTTCAAATTTTAAATGTTGATAATCATCAATAAAAAGATCACTCATAATAGGCTTTAGATAAGCATTGTTGCGAATGAGAGCTTCTAGGCTTCCTCTTAGGGTGTGTGGAAGTTGTTCTATACCTTTTTTACGAATTTCATCTAAGGTTAAATCAAATAAATTTTCATCCATTGGTCCAACTGGAATGGTTTTATTTTGTATCCCATCAAGTCCTGCCATCAATAAACTCGCAAAAGCAAGATATGGATTTGCTGTATTATCAGGAAAACGGATTTCAATACGAGCTGAATTTTTTTCTATACCGTAAGGTATGCGACAACTTGCACTTCTATTTTGGCAAGAGTAGGTTAAAATACAAGGAGCTTCAAAACCTGGAACTATTCTTTTATAAGAATTTGAACTTGGATTTGTAAAAGCAGCAAGACTTCTAGCATTTTTTAAAATTCCACCTATGTAGTGTATAGCAGTTTGACTTAAATTTGCATATCCTTGTTTATCGTAAAACAAATTAACTCCATTTTTCCATAAACTCATATGCACATGCATACCACTTCCATTATCTCCATAAAGCGGTTTTGGCATAAACGTTGCTGTTTTACCATTTAAATGCGCAACCATTTTGACAACGTATTTATAAATTTGAACATTATCAGCAGCTTCTACAAGTGTATCGTATTTTACTCCAATTTCTGCTTGAGCTTGTGCAACTTCGTGATGATGTACAAAGGTTTTAAGTCCAACTTTTTCAAGAGTTTGTACCATTTCAGCTCTGATATCCACTAAAGAATCTACAGGTTGTACGGGAAAATATCCGCCTTTTTTGCGAGGCCTATGACCCGTGTTATAACTATCCATAAATTCTTTATCATCATTCCATTCTCCTTCTTCGGTATCAACCTCGTATTTTGAGCAGTGTGCTGTATCTACTATTTTTACACTATCAAAGATAAAAAATTCATTCTCTGCACCAAAATATGCTGTATCGGCTATACCGCTATCTTTAAGATATTGCATTGTTTTTTTCGCGATACTTCTTGGGCATTTTTCATACATTTGCCCTTTGTAAATATCATATACATCACAAAAAACAATAATCGTAGGATCCGCTGTAAAAGGATCTAAAAAGGCACTTTGCGCATCAGGTTTTAGGATCATATCTGATTTTTCAATAGGTTGCCATCCTTGCAAAGAGCTTCCATCAAATGGAATTCCTGTATTAAAAGTTTCTTTATCGATTGAATGGATATTGTAGGTAATGTGGTGCCAAGTTCCTATCATATCCGTAAAACGAAAATCCACAAAAAGCACTTCATTTTGTGTGCAAAATTCAAAAAAATCATTGATATTATTAACAAATTTTCCCATGTATTCTCCTTAGTAAGCATTAATTTTTAAAATTGTATCATATTATTTTAATAAAAATTTTGTTAATATCTTTGAAACAAATTACAATTAAAAATTCAATAGGAAGGAATATTTAAAAAAATATTAGAATTTATATTTTTATTTCAGATTAAATAGAATATAATCTTAAAATATTAAGAAATATTTACATATTTTAAAAATTAAGGAAAACAATGACTCAAGAAGAACTTGATGCTTTGATGAATAGTGATTTAGATTCTGAAGATACCTTAGAGTCTGAAACTGTGGCTGAAGTAGAGACTCAAAGTAATGAAACTCAAGAAGCAAAAATAGAAGATGTAAAAGTAGCTGATTATAGACCAAATCCTAATTTGGCATGGCCACCACCACCACCAAGTCAAGAGCATAAAGTGGTACATCAGCTTGATGATGTAACTAAGGATAGTGAGCAAAAAGCCACTGAAATGATGGAAAGACTTGAAAATATCAGTAATTTTTTTGTAGATTCTGAAAGTTTAATAGCTGATATTAATAAAATTTTAGATAAAAATATCGAAATTTTTACAAGATTAAATGAGAAATTTCCTAATGTTGAAAGCTTTAGTGAGGCCTTAGAGTCTAATACAAAAGCTAAACAAATGAGTGGTGATATTGTTGATCATTTGCAAGGCGGTCAAGATGAAGTTATGATGGCTATGGATGCTATGCAATATCAAGATATCCATCGTCAAAAAATAGAGCGTGTTATTAATGTTATGCGTGCTTTAAGTCGATACATGAGTTCTTTATTTGAAGGCAGAATTGACGATAAAAAACGTGTTAGCTCTGCGGTACACATAGAAGGAGATAGCACAGCAGAGGTTGTAAGTAATGATGATATAGAAGCCTTAATAGCAAGTTTAGGCCAAAAATAATGATCATTCCAGAAATCGTAGCTCCAGCTGGAAATTTTACAAAGCTAAAAATTGCTTTAGCTTATGGAGCTGATGCGGTTTATGCTGGGGTAAATAATTTTTCTTTGCGTTCTAGAACGGCTAAAGAATTTACTTATGAAACTTTTGAAGAGGCTGTAAGATATACTCATGATAAGGGTAAAAAAATTTATGTTACCCTAAATGGTTTTCATTTAAGCGGACAAATAGAAGGTCTTAAACGCCATATTTTAAAACTTCGCGATATGAAGCCTGATGCTTTTATTGTTGCATCGGTAGGTGCTATGAAATTAGTACGAGAATTGGCTCCTGAAATTCCTTTGCATGTATCTACTCAAGCTAATGTTTTAAATTACCTTGATGCTGAAGTTTATAAAAGTATGGGTGCTAAACGTATTGTTATTGCTAGAGAATTAAGTCTAAAAGATTCTAAAATTTTAAAAGAAAACTGCGATGTAGAGCTTGAAGCTTTTGTTCATGGTTCCATGTGTTTTGCTTATTCTGGTCGTTGTTTGATCAGTTCAGTTCAAAGTGGAAGAATGAGTAATAGGGGTTCTTGTGCTAATGATTGCAGATTTAATTACGAGCTTTATGCTAAAAATCCTGAAAATAATACACTTTTTAGACTCGAAGAAGATGAAAATGGCACACATATTTTTAATTCCAAAGATTTAAATTTATGTTCTTATATAGAAAAGATTATGCAAGAAAATTGTATTAGTGCATTTAAGATAGAAGGAAGAACAAAAAGTGAATATTATGTTGCACTGACTACAAGAACTTATAAAATGGCTATTGAAGATGCTTTAAATCATAATTTTGATCCTAAAAAATACGAAAGAGAAATTTATACTCTTAAAAATCGAGGTTTTACGGATGGTTATTTAGTTTCTCGTCCCTTGGAGAAAACAGACACTCAAAATCATCACACAAGCATAGAAGAAGGTACGCATCAAGTTCATGCAATTGTTGAAGATGGAGATTATTTTAAATGTAAAGGTAAAATAGTTTTAGATACAGCTTATGAAATTTTACTTCCTTTGGGAGATAAACTCGAAGAATGTGAAAATGAAATAGGCAAAATTTATCAAAAAGATGATAAGTATTTTATAGAATTTAAAAAATTAATTGCAAAAAATAATAAAGAATTCACAGAAATCCATAGTGGAAATGAAAATGAGATTAAAATGCCAACTAAAATTAGTGAATTTAGTTTTCTAAGAAAGGAAATTTTATGAAATTTATTTCTATTTTAATGGGAAGCAAGAGTGATTATGAAATTATGCAAGAGTGTGCCAATATTTTTAAACAATTTAATGTTAAATATGAACTCATTATTACTTCAGCACATCGTAGTCCGCAACGCACTAAAGAATATATAAAAAAAGCAGAAGAAAAAGGTGCTCAAGTTTTTATAGCAGCTGCAGGTATGGCGGCGCATTTAGCTGGAGCGGTTGCCGCTTGCACAACTAAGCCGGTTTTAGGAGTTCCTATGTCAGGAAGTAATTTAGCAAGCATGGATTCTCTTTTTTCTACTGTGCAAATGCCAAGCGGAATTCCTGTAGGAACTTTGGCTATTGGTAAAGCGGGTGCTCAAAATGCTGCTTATTTAGCAATACAAATTCTTGCTTTAAGTGATGATAAACTAGCACAAGCTTTAAAAGAAGATAGAGAGACTAAAGAAAATAAATTGATTGCAGACTCAAAAAGTGTTGAAATTTTACTATAGGAAGAAAGATGCAAACTTATTTAGAGCTTGAAGAATTTTGCAAACTTGTGCATTTAAATGAAGACGTTGTCAAAGGTATGATGGCTAAAGGTACTTTAAATTTTAAAGAAGAAGAGGGCGTAATTTATATAGAAGCCAATCAAGGTACTTTTAGTGTTGTTCCTGCTACTAATTCACAATCTGCTATGGTTAATTCCATGACTTTAGCTGGAGAAAGTTTTGTAGAAAAAACTATAGGAACAATTTTAAATTTACATGAAAAAGTTTTAGATGCAAAGGATGAAACACTCGAGGCTTTAAAAAATGAAAATAAATTTTTAAAAGATGCACTTTATTCCATGCAAGAACTTTATGAAGAAGATAGGAAAACAATAGAAACTTTAAATAATGAGTTAAAACATGCAAGAGAAGAAGTTGAGTTTTTAAAGCGTAAGTATAAGCTTATGTGGAGCAAGACAACTGAAATTTTTGGAGCAAAAACGGAGCCTGATTTGGAAATGAATAAAGAAGTTAAAACTGATGTGAATTTGGATAATGATCAAGAAGGTGAAAAATGAATTTTTCACAAATGATACTAAAGCTACAAGAATTTTGGCAGCAACAAGGTTGTGCTATAATGCAATCATATGACATGCCTGCTGGGGCAGGGACTTTTCATCCTGCTACTTTTTTGAGGAGTCTCGGAAAGCAACCTTGGGCTGCAGCTTATGTGGCACCTTCACGTCGTCCAACGGATGGAAGATATGGAGAAAATCCTAATCGCTTAGGGGCTTATTATCAATTTCAAGTTTTAATCAAACCTAGTCCAGAAAATATACAAGAACTTTATCTTAGAAGTTTAGAAAATTTAGGTTTTGATTTAAAAAATCATGATATACGCTTTGTGGAAGATAATTGGGAAAGCCCGAGTTTGGGAGCTTGGGGACTTGGTTGGGAAGTTTGGCTTGATGGTATGGAAGTTACACAATTTACATATTTTCAACAAGTTGGAGGTATAGCAGTAGATTTAGTCAGTGCTGAAATAACCTATGGACTTGAAAGAATTGCCATGTATCTTCAAAATGTTGATAATGTTTATGATATTGTTTGGAGTGAATTTCAGGGTAAAAAAATCACTTATGGTGATGTTCATAAACAAAGTGAATATGAGTTTAGTAAATATAATTTTGAAGTAAGTGATGTTGAGTTTTTAAATCAGCAATTTGAGAATGCTTATAAAGAATGTAAAAATATATTAGAGCAAGGACTAGCGTTGCCAGCTTATGATTATTGTATGCTTGCAGCACACACTTTTAATCTTCTTGATGCAAGAGGGGCTATTTCTGTTGCGCAAAGACAAGATTATATGTTAAAGATTAGAGAACTTTCTAAAAATTGTGCTCAGGTTTATAAAAAAACGTTAAATGAAACTGATTGATATTTATAATTTCTTAGATCAATTAAGCTCTTTTAACAATCAGCAAGATTGGGATAATAGCGGTCTTTTGCTTGGAAATAATCAAGATGAGATTAAAACTGTATATTTAAGCTTAGATGTAGATGAAAATTTAATTGAACAAGCTGAAAATAATTCTTTATTTATAACTCACCACCCCCTTATTTTTAAGGGTTTGAAAAATTTAGCAAATTTGAATTATCCTAAGGCTTTTGTTAAAAAAATGATAGAAAAAAATATCTCATTAATATCCATGCACACAAACTTTGATTTAAGTCATTTAAATAGGTATTTTGTTGAGGAAATTTTAGATTTTAAAATCGCTTTTAAAGACGAGTTTTTGATCTATGTTGATCAAGAATTTGATTTTTTTCAATTGTGTGAATATTTAAAATTAAAATTGCAAATGGATATTTTAAGAATTAGTTATTGTGGAAAAGAAAAAATCAAGCGTCTTGCTATTTGCACTGGAAGTGGTGGAGATCTTATATCTAAAGTGCAAGCAGACTGTTTTTTAAGCGGAGACTTTAAATATCATCAAGCTATGCAAGCAGTGAGTGACGGTTTAAATTTGATCGATATAGGACATTTTGAAAGCGAACGGTATTTTTCACAATGTCTAGCAAAAGACTTGAAAAATTTGCCACTAAAGGTTATAATATCAGTTTCAAAAAATCCATTTCAATATTTTTAAGGAATATATATGAATAAACATCTCGAACAATTAGTGCTTTTATCCAAAATAGATCAAGAAATCGATAGTTTTGAACCAAGAATTGATAGCATAGCTAAAAATTTAAAAGATGCTGAAAATAAAATCAGCCAGATTAATACTCAAATCGGTGATTTAGAGCTTGAGATTGAAGATGTAAAAAATCAAAAAAATCAAAATAACTTACATATTTCAGAATTTTCAGCGAAAATAAAAGAGCTAGGCAAAAAAAGCGGTTCTGTAAAAACAGAAAAAGAAGCTAATGCTTTAAAAATAGAAGAGGATATTGCTAAAGAACAGCTTGATTCAGCTAATGATGAGATTATTCGTTTGGATAAAATTTTGGAAAATAAAGAGCTTTTTAAAAAAGAACTTTTAGAAAAAAAAGCCAAAGAAGAACAAGATATAGAAACGATAAAGGCAAGCATTAAAACTCAAATGGAAGCCTTGGAAAAAGAAAGAATGGATGTTTATGCTAAAAAAACTAAACTTGTTGCAGATATCAATTTAAAAGTTTTAAGTTTTTATGAAAAAATTAGAAAATGGGCAAAAAATACAGCAGTTGTGGCTGTCAAAAAACAAGCATGTTACGGTTGCTTTATGAAAATTTATGATAAAACTTATTTATCTGTGATAAAAGGAGAAGAAATTATAACTTGCCCACATTGTGGTAGAATATTATATAAAGAGCAAGAAGATAAGAGTTGATTCTTTGTTATTATATCTTAGCGTGGATAGCTTTTATAATATTGGCTATCCCTATTTTTATCCTTTCTTTATTGAAACAAAAATATAAATATAGTTTAAAAGCACGATTTTTTTTATTTAAAAATTTTCATCAAAAAATTTCTGATGTTCATTTTCATGCTTGTTCCTATGGGGAAACAAGAAGTATTAAAGAATTTGCTTTAAAATTTGACTCTAGAATTACCACTATAACGCAAACGGGTTTTAACTGTGCTAAAGAATTTTGTAAAAAGGTAAATTATCTTCCTTTTGAAAATTGGATACCATTATGGCTTAAACCTACAAAGGTTTTGGTTATTTTTGAGGCTGAATACTGGCTCATGCTCGTTTTTATGGCTAAATTTTATCGAGCAAAAATCATTTTACTTAATGCACGGATTTCGGATAAATCTTATAAAAGTTATCTAAGATTTCGTTTTTTTTATAAAAAAATTTTTTATTATATTGATGAAATTTTTGCACAAAGTGATGTGGATAAAATAAGGCTTGAAAGTTTGGGAGCAAAAAACGTTAAAGTTTTACACAATATCAAAGCAAACATTGCAATAAAGCCTAATAAAAATTATTTTAAACCTAAGGAAAAATTAATCATTTTTGCAAGTACGCATGTGGGTGAAGAGGAATTGTTGCTTGATTATATCAATTTAACCAAAGAGGAAAAACTCATCATTGCTCCTAGACATCCGGAGCGTTTTTTTGAGGTTGAAAATTTGCTCAAAAATAAAGGCTTAGAATTTGAAAAATTTAGCCTTTTAAACACTCAAAATAAAAATTTTAGCAAAAAGATTTTATTGCTGGATGCTTTAGGAGAGTTAATTAACTTTTATGCTATTTCAGATATAGTGGTTTTAGGTGGATCTTTTTTTAAAAATATTGGTGGGCACAATCCTATAGAGGTGGCTTCTTTTAAAAATGTTTTGATATCAGGGCCATTTATTGATAATCAAAAGGTTTTGTTTGATAAGGTTGAAAATGTTTATTTTTGCAATGATTTAAAAGAATTAGATTATAAAATTCATCATTATAATTTAAAAGCAAAGATTAAAAAAAGTGATGATTTATCGCAAGTTTTTAAAGCTATACAGGAAGGAATTGATGCAAGAAAAAGCTTATAAAATTTTAGCTTTGCAAGAAAATATTTCAAATCGTGAAGCTAAGGAATTGATAGATAAAGGATGCGTTTTTACGCATGGAAAGAAAGTGCTTATCGCAAGAGCTTTAATGAGTGATAAAACAAAATTCAATATTGTAAAAACGGCAAATCCTAGTGTTATTTTTGAAGATGATAAAATTATCGCCATTAACAAACCTTATTCTTATATAAGTGAGGATTTGGAAAAAAAATTTAGTGCAAAATTGCTAAATCGTATTGATAAAGAAACAAGCGGAGTGATTTTGCTTTGCAAGGATGAGAATTTTAGAAAGCTCTGCATTGAAGAATTTAAGCGACAAAAAGTTTATAAAAGTTATATAGCGGTTTTAGATGGAATTTTAGCAGAAGAGATAGAAGTGAATGAACCCATTTTAACTATAAAAACAAAAAGAGGGGCTTTGAGTAAAATTTCTAAAGAAGGTTTGAGTGCGTCAAGTTTATTTATTCCTATCATGGTTCAAGCTAAAAAAACCTTAGCAAAAATCATTATTCATACAGGAAGAACTCATCAAATCAGAGTGCATGCTAATTTTATTAAGCATGGAATTATAGGGGATGAAAAATATGCAAAAATCATTAATAATAGAATGTATTTACATAGCTATGAAATAAATTTATTTGATTATAAATTTAAAGCAGATTTGGATCATAGCTTTTTTAACTTAGGTTTTGAAATAAAAAATTTAGATTTTTAAAGCCATTTAAGAAAAAATTTTGTATAATTCTAAGCTTAAATTAAAAAGAAAGGTATAAAGTGTTTGAATTAATTGGCGAATCTTTTAAATCAGCGATTAACAAGCTACGTTTTGTTGATGATGAAAAAGCGCTTAAAAATGCTTTAGAAACCTTAAAAAAATCCCTTCTCAAGGCTGATGTACATCATAAAGTTGTTAAAGAATTATTGATGCTCGTTGAAGATGATGTCAAAAAAAATGGGATAGGACAAAAACAATTTTTAGATGCTATAAAATCAAATTTAGAAAATATTTTAAATATTAATGGAAAAAATCAAGGTTTTGTATTTTCCTCAAAACCTCCAACAGTCGTTCTCATGGCTGGTTTGCAAGGTGGAGGTAAAACCACTTCTACAGTTAAACTTGCAAATTATTTGAAACTTCGCAATAAAAAAGTTTTAATTGCTGCTTGTGATTTGCAACGTTTGGCGGCCGTTGAACAACTTAAACAGCTATGCAGTGCAAACGAGATTGATCTTTTCTCCTTAGATGATGAAAAAAATCCTATAGAAGTTGCAAAACAAGCTTTAGATAAGGCTAAAAATTCTATGGTTGATGTATTGCTAGTTGATACCGCAGGACGTTTAGCTATTGATGAAATTTTGATGGATGAATTGAAAAAAATCAAAGAAGTTTTAAATCCTGATGAAATTTTTTATGTTGTAGATGCAATGAGTGGTCAAGATGGTGTTAAAACAGCAGCTAGTTTTAATCAAGCTTTGGGTATTAGTGGTGTGATTTTATCCAAATTTGATGCAGATACTAAAGGAGGTGTTGCTTTAGGAATAGCCAAGCAAGTTGAAACTCCTTTGAGATTTATAGGAACTGGTGAAAAAATAGCAGATTTAGAAGTTTTTATACCTGATAGAATTGTTAGTAGGATCATGGGTGAAGGTGATTTAGCGACTTTAGCCGAAAAAACTGCAGCCGTAATTGATGAAAAAGAAGCAAAAAAGCTTAATCAAAAAATTAAAAAAGGTGAATTTAATTTTAATGACTTTTTAAATCAAATGGAGAGTATGAAAAAGCTTGGTAGCATGAAATCTCTTATTGGTATGATTCCTGGACTTTCTAATATGTCTTCGGCTATAAAAGATATAGATCTTGATAATTCCAAAGAGATTTTACACATTAAGGCTATGATTTCTTCAATGACTCCTAAAGAAAGAGAAAATCCAGATTTGCTTAATAACGCTAGAAAGCGTCGTATAGCAGAAGGTGCTGGTTTGTCTCAAATGGAGGTAAATAGGTTTTTAAAACAATTTACCAATGCAGCAAAATTAGCTAAAAAATTTTCAGGAAAAAAGGGAATGGAAAGTTTGATGCAAATGATGAATCAAGCTAGAAGACAATTTTAAAAAAATTTTATTTATGAGTACGAGCTTGTATTTATAAATAAAATTTTTTATTTTAAGGAGTAATAATGACAGTAATTAGACTTACAAGAATGGGAAGAACAAAAAGACCTTTTTATCGTATTGTGGTAACAGACAGCAGAAAACGTAGAGATGGTGGTTGGATTGAAAGTATAGGTTATTATAATCCTATGGTTGAGCCTGAAGTTATTAAATTTGATGCAGAACGTTTAGCTTATTGGAAAAGCGTAGGTGCTAAATTAAGCGATAAAGTTGCTTCAATTACTAGCAAATAATTATGGTAGAGAAATTTTTAAAAGAATACACCAAGTTAATCGCAGATTATCCTAATAAAATTTCAACTGAAAAAATAGAGCTTGGTGAAAATTTTTTTGAAATTATACTTTATGTTGATAAGACAGATACTGGAAAGCTTATCGGCAAAAATGGTAAAATGATCAATGCGATTAAAACTGTTGTATCTGCTTTTAAAAGCAAGGATGCAACAAATTATCGTGTAACGGTAAAAGCACTTGAGTGAAGAAGATTTTATCCAAGTTGCTAAACTTGGAAAAACTGTCGGTCTTAAAGGTTTTTTAAGGCTTCATAATTTTAGTGATTTTTCAAAGCAGTTTAAGAAAGATTCCTCTTTTTTTATTGATAAGGGTCGTAAAAAATTAATCATAAAATCATACAATCATACTAATTCTTCGATTTTATTTGAAGGGTATGAAAGTATTGAGCGAGCTCAAGAGCTTGTAAATACTATTTTGTATCAAAGCATTGAAACTACTCGTAAAACTTGCAAATTAAATAAGGATGAATTTTTTTATTTTGATATCTTAGGGTGTAAAATTTTATTTCAAGAGCAAATTTTGGGTAAAGTGAGTAATATATTAGAAGTTGGAAATTCTTTTTTATTTGAAATAGAAACTGATAAAGAATTTCTTGTTAAAAACTATCCTAAAGTATTTTTTATACCCTATCTTGATAAATTTGTCAGTAAAATTGATATAGATAAAAAAAATATTTTTTGCACTCAAGATGCTTTTTTGATTTTAGAAAATTCATGAAATTTACTTTTGTATCTTTATTTCCTAATTTGATTGAATTTTATTTTCAAGATTCAATTTTATCAAGAGCAAGAAAACAAAATCTTTTCAAACTCGCATTTATCAATCCTAGAGATTTTAGTGAAAATCCATATCATAAGGTGGATGATTATAAAATCGGTGGCGGAGCAGGACTTTTGATGCAAGTTGATCCACTATACAATGCTTTGAAATTTATTCAGAATAAAGAAGATGAGCCTTATTTTATTTTTTTAACCCCAAGCGCAAAACTATTTAACCAAAAAGATGCAAAACGTTTAAGTAAAAAGAAAAATATTGTATTTATTTGTGGAAGATATGAAGGTATTGATGAAAGAGTGATAGAAATATTTGCTAACGAGGTTTTTAGTATAGGAGATTTTATTTTAACTGGTGGAGAATTACCAGCTTTAACTCTTTGTGATGCAATTTTAAGAAATGTAGATGGAGTTTTGGGAAATACTTGTAGTCTTGAAGAAGAGAGTTTTGAAAACAATTTACTAGAAGCTCCTTCATTTTCAAAACCTTTTATTTTTGAAAAAAAAGGTCAAAGTTTTTATACTCCTTCAGAGTTTTTAAAGGGTAATCACGCTAAAATTGCAAGTTTAAAAACTACTTTAGCGTTTTGCAAAACTAAATTTTTTCGTCCAGATCTATTTTTGGAGCATAAACGCAAAAAATGAGGGATTTTTTATGAAAAACAAATACATAGAACAATTTGAAGCTAAGCAAATCGAGGGTAAGAATATTCCAGAATTTCGTGCTGGAGATACTTTAAAGCTTGCAATTCGTATTAAAGAAGGTGATAAAACAAGAATTCAAAATTTTGAAGGTGTTTGTATTGCTAGAAGAGGTAATGGAGTAAGCGAAACTTTTATTGTTCGTAAAATTGGTGCTAATAATGTAGGTGTTGAGAGAATTTTCCCAATTTATAGTGAAAGCTTAGAGAGTATCACTGTATTAAGAAAAGGACGCGTTCGTCGTGCAAGACTGTTCTATCTTAGAGATAGACGTGGTAAAGCGGCTCGTATTAAAGAACTTAAAAAATAATAATATTTGCAGCGATTGTATCGTTGTAAATATTTTATACTACTTATCTAAAAAATATCTTTTTAAATAATTTTTATCATTTGATTATATTTGTTAAGAGTATTTTATTATAATCAAGATCTATAAAATTATTTATTAAGGAGAAAAAAATGTTTTCGGTTAAAAAAATTGTTGCATTTTTGATTATTAGCGTTCCATTATTTTTAAACGCTGCGCAGTATCAGTTGAGCACCCATGTTTTAGATATTGTTTCAGGAAAGCCTGCGCCTAAAGTTAAGGTAGAGCTTTATAAAATGGAAAAAAATCAAAAATGGAAGAAAATAGGCGAAGAATTTACAAAAGATGATGGAAGAATAGGTGATTTTTTACCTTACGATAAACCAGAAAATAGAGTAAGTGGAATTTACAAGCTTAAATTTTACACTAAAGACTATTATACGTCTCACAAAGTTGATACATTTTATCCTTTTATAGAAATTAGTTTTGAGCTTTCTAAGGATCAAAAGCATTATCATGTGCCGATCACTCTTTCACCATTTGGTTATTCTACCTATAGAGGAAGTTGAGAATTAAAATTTTATTATGAAATGGAATATTAACTCTTGGAGAAGATATCCTGCTAGACAACAACCTATTTATCCGAATCAAAAAGATTTGGATAAAGTTCTAGCTAAACTTCAAAAATTACCCCCTTTAGTATTTGCAGGAGAAGTCAAAGCTCTTCAAAATGACTTAATCAAAGTTTCACGAGGCGAAGCCTTTTTACTTCAAGGTGGAGATTGTGCTGAAAGTTTTAAGAATTTTGGCGCTATTAATATACGTGATATGTTTAAAATTTTACTTCAAATGGCCATAGTTTTAACTTTTGCAGGTGGATGTCCTATAGTTAAGATTGGACGCATAGCAGGGCAATTCGCAAAACCTAGAAGTAATGATTTTGAAGAATTAAATGGGATAAAACTTCCTAGTTATCGAGGGGATATTATCAATGATTTTAAATTTGATCAAAGATCAAGAATCCCAGATCCTAAAAGAATGCTAGAAGCTTATTATCAAAGCGCTACAACTTTAAATTTATTACGTGGATTTGCTAAGGGTGGTTTGGCTGATTTACGTGAAGTCCATCGTTGGAATTTAGGCTTTTTGAAAAAAAATAAATTATATAAACAATATGCCCACATGAGTGAAAAAATATCCGAAACTTTAAATTTTATAGAAGCTTGTGGTATCAATATAAAAGATACATCTACGCTTAAAGAAGTTAATATTTATACTTCTCACGAGGCTTTACTTTTACCTTATGAAGAATCTTTAACAAGAGTGGATAGTTTAAGCGGAGAAATTTATGATTGTTCTGCTCATATGCTATGGTTAGGAGAGAGAACTAGAGCTATTGATGAGGCACACGTTCATTTTTTAAGTGGGATAAAAAATCCTTTAGGAGTTAAAATAGGTCCTAATGCTACCGCTGAAGATATTATAGCTTTAGCTAATTCTTTAAATCCTTTAAATGAAGAGGGTAGATTAAATATTATCATTAGAATGGGTGTTGAAAAGATAGTTCAAAAATTGCCTAAAATTTTTGCTAGACTTAAAAGTGAAGGGTTAAACTTAATTTATAGTATTGATCCTATGCATGGCAATACTACAAAAATAGGAAATTATAAAACGAGAGAATTTGATAAAATCACTCAAGAAGTTAAATCCTTTTTTGAAATTGCCTATAGTGAGGGAATTTACGCAGGAGGAGTTCATCTTGAAATGACAGGACAAAATGTTACAGAGTGTATAGGCGGTGCTTCAAATATTACTCAGCAAAAATTAAATAAGCGTTATGAAACTCAATGCGATCCAAGGCTAAATGCTGATCAAGCTTTAGAACTCGCATTTTTGATTGCAGATTTATTAAAAAGGAATAGGAAATGTTAAATTTTTATGGTATAAAAAATTGCAATAGCGTTAAAAAATCTCAAGAATTTCTTGAAAATAAAAAAATTAAATTTGAATTTTTTGATATTAAAAAACTTGATGAAAAAACTTTTGATTTTTGGATTAGCCAAAGAGATATTACAGATTTTGTAAATACAGCAGGTATGACTGCTAAAAAGATCGGATTAAATAAAGAAAGGCTCACACATTTAAGTAAGGATGAGTTAAAAAAGATGATATTAGATAATCCAAGCTGTATCAAACGCCCAGTGATAGAATCTCAAGGTAAAATTTATATCGGAAAAGAATATGAATCTTTAAAATGACAACGATTTTAAAGATTCTATATTTTCACATCTTGCTGATCAGATCAAGTATTTCTCCTTCGTGTGGAAATCTTTCACTTTCGCAATTTATAAGATCCATTTTTGAAAAGATTATTTTTGAATCAACTTTCACGATAAAATCGCCCTTATTGCCAATTTCAAAATCGATATGAATGTCTTGAAATTTATTTTTTAATTCTTCTGCAACACGTGCAGCTTGAGGACGATAGTTTCAAAGATTGCAATAAATAATTTTTACTTGCATTTTATCTCCTTTTTAGACTTTTTATAATTATAGTATATTTTTTAAATTTTTAAATGATCTATAAAGAATAAATTCTTAAAAATTCAGCGATAAAAAAATATAATAAAAATATATTTTGAGCATTTTTCAAGGATAAATAATGAGTCAATTTACCCATCTTCATTTGCACACTGAATATTCTTTGCTTGATGGCGCTAATAAATTAAAGGAATTAGCAGATACTTTAAAAGAGCAAGGAGTTACAAGCGTAGCTATGACAGATCATGGCAATATGTTTGGTGCTATTGATTTTTATCAAACGATGAAATCAAGAGGCATTAAGCCGATCATAGGCTTAGAAGCGTATTTACATAATCATGATGATATAAGCGATAAGAGTTCTAGACAGCGTTTTCATCTTTGTTTGTATGCCAAGAATGAGATAGGTTATCAAAATTTAATGTATTTAAGCTCTCAAAGTTATATTCATGGACTTTATTATTATCCACGTATCAATAAAAAAATTTTAGAAAAACATAGCGAAGGGCTTATCTGTTCATCGGCTTGTTTGCAAGGTGAGGTTAATTGGCATTTAAATGTCCAAAGCCAAAGAAATGCTCGTTTTGGTGCAAAAGGATATGAGAGTGCCAAAGAAGCAGCATTGTGGTATAAAGATGTTTTTAAAGATGATTTTTATTTAGAAATCATGAGACATGGTATTTATGATCAAAGATGCATTGATGATGATATTATAAGATTATCTAAAGAATTAAATATAAAAATTATAGCTACAAATGACACGCATTATACCTTCAAAGAAAGAGCTGCGGCGCATGAAGTTTTTATGTGTATAGCAATGGGAAAAAAATTAAACGATCCTGATCGTATGCGCCATAGTGTGCATGAATTTTATGTAAAAACTCCTCAGCAAATGGTAGAGCTTTTTTCAGATATCCCAGAGGCTATAGAAAATACGCAAGAAGTAGCACAAAAATGTAATTTAGAATTAAATTTGGGAAATCCAACTCCTCCTAATTTTAAATTTACTAGAGAATATGCTAAAGAATATAATCTACAATTAAAAGATGAAAAAAAAGATTTCAGTTTTGATAATGATGATATTGTTTTTGAATATCTTTGCAATAAAGGTTTAGAAGAAAGATTAAAATTCATAGATGAAGATAAGCACAAAGATTATAAAGAACGTTTGCAAAGAGAGATTGAAATCATTAAAAATATGAAATTTTCAGGTTATATGCTTATTGTACATGATTTTATAGCTGTTGCTAAAAGCAAAGGCATTCCAGTTGGGCCAGGAAGAGGATCTGCTGCTGGAAGTTTAGTGGCTTATTGTTTAAAAATCACAGATTTGGATCCTTTGCCTTATAGTTTGCTTTTTGAGCGTTTTTTAAATCCAGAGCGTGTTTCTATGCCAGATATTGATGTTGATTTTTGTCAAGATAGGCGAGGGGAAGTGATTGATTATGTTATTGATAAATATGGCTCTGATAAAGTCGCACAAGTTATAACTTTTGGTAAATTATTGGCACGTGGGGTGATTAGAGATGTTGCTAGGGTATGCGATATGAGTATCCCTGATGCTGATGAGCTTGCTAAGCTTATCCCCGAAGAGCTTAAAATCACTTTAGATAGTGCTTATGAAAAAGAGCCAAAGATTAAAGAATTTATCGATAGACACCCTAAAGGGCATGAGGTTTGGGAATATGCAAAAGCTTTAGAAGGGCTTAATAGAAATGCGGGTATGCATGCAGCGGGTGTTGTTATTTCAAACGAAAGTTTATGGAAAAAAACTCCTCTTTTTAGGCAAAGCAAAAATGATGAAAGACATTTAGTAACGCAGTATTCTAAGGATCATTTAGAAGATGTTGATTTGATTAAATTTGACTTTTTGGGTCTTAAAACTTTAACCGTTATTAATAATGCTATCAATCTTATAAAAAAGCGATACAATAAAGATATAATTTGGGAAAGTATCGATGTAAATGATCCTAAAGTTTATAAAACTATACAAAGTGGAAATACTTTGGGGATTTTTCAAATAGAATCAGATGGTATGCAAAGCTTAAATGCAAGGCTTAAGCCAGAAAGATTTGAAGATCTAATTGCGGTGTTAGCTTTGTATCGACCAGGACCAATGGAATCTGGAATGCTTGATGATTTTATTGATAGAAAGCATGGTTTAAAAGATATAAAATATCCTTTTGATGTTTTAAAAGAAGTTTTAGAGCCGACTTATGGGGTTATAGTTTATCAAGAACAAGTTATGCAAATAGTTCAAATTATCGGCGGATTTTCTTTGGGTGGAGCAGATGTTGTGCGTCGTGCTATGGGTAAGAAAGATCCTGAAAAAATGAAAAAATTAAAAGATGAATTTGCTGACGGGGCTGAAAAACAAGGCTATAATAGAAAAGAAGCTGAGGATCTTTGGGAGCTTATTTTAAAATTTGCAGGCTATGGTTTTAATAAATCGCATTCCGCAGCTTATGCTCTCATTACCTTTCAAACTGCTTATTTGAAAACTTATTATCCTAGTGAATTTATGGCCGCACTTTTAACGAGTGAAGAAAATAATGTTACTAAAATTGCTGTTTATATAGATGAGATGAAAAAGATGAATATTAAACTTTTACCACCTTCTATTAATAAAGCTATGCGCGAATTTAGCGCCATAGAGCAAGAAGATGGAAAAGATGCGATTGTTTATGGCTTAGGGGCAATTAAAAGTGTAGGAATTCCTGCAGTTGAAAATTTACTTGAAGCTAGAGAAAGTGGAGAATTTAAAGATATTAATGATTTTTTAGGCAAAATAGAACCTGCAAAAATCAATAAAAGAGCGCTAGAAAGCCTTATTAAAGCTGGTGCTTTTGATGAATTTGGTTATACGCGTAAATGTTTATTTGATAACTTAGAAAATCTTTCAGAGGGTTCAAGAAAAATGGCTGAAGTAAGAAAAAATGCAGCAAGTTCCCTTTTTGGAGAAGATGAGCTTTCTAGTGGTTTACAAGCGAATTTTATCGTCAAAAATGACGAATTTGAAATCATGGAAAAGCTCGATTTTGAAAAAGAAATTTTAGGAATTTATGTTTCTGGTCATCCTTTGGATCGTTTTTATGAAGAGTTTAAGGATATTGATTATGTAAAAAGTATCGATTTTTCATCGCTTAAAGGTAATGGGGAGATATTGAGTATCGGAAAAATAGAGGGCTTTAAAACCATGATGAGTAAAAACAATAAACGTTATGGTAGGCTCGAAATTTTAGACTTTTATTCTACCTTTGATACAACTGTTTTTGAATCCAATATAGAAGAATTGGAAAATATTTTAAAAGATGAAGAATCAAAAAACAAGGCCTATGGATTTTTATTAAGTTATAAATCTGATGAAGGTAAGGTTGATAGTTTTGCTTTAAGATCAATTAAAAAGCTAGAAGAACTTAAAGAAGGAGATTTTAAGGCGATTAAGAAATTTTCAACTAAAAAAATAGTCCAAGAAAACAAAGATTTCACTGAAGAACCTAAAGAATTTGAAAAAAATATTATCGAACTTGATATTTCTAAATTAAATCGTGAATTAATTTATGAAATTCACAATATAGCAAGAAATGCACATAATCCAAATGAAAAGGGAAATCGCAAACTTGTTTTAAAAATCATCAGTGCTGGTTCTTGTTTGCTTTACCATACTGACTTTGTTATATCTGAAAATATAAGCCAAAAGATTATTGAAAAATATGCGGGATGATTTTAATTTTTAAATAAAATACTCCCCAATCTAACCATATTTGAGCCGCATTTTATTGCGAGTTCAAAATCATTACTCATTCCCATAGAGCAAATTTTTGCACCATATTTTTGTAATTTTTCATAAATTTTAAATGTAGTTTCAAAGCTTTTGATAATCTGATTTTGATCTTCTTCATTAGCACCTATACTCATCACACCACAAAGATTTAATTTTGGGCATTCTTCTTGAATTTGTATGTATTCTTCTATTGCTTTATTTAAATCAATTCCACTTTTACTTTTTTCTTTAGCACTGTTTATTTCAAGCAAAGTATTAAGTTTATAATCAAGTCTTTGATTTACAGCTTGAGCAATTTTTAAACCATTGCAAGATTGCCAAAGAATAGGTTTTTGTTTGATTAAAAGATTGATTTTATTGCTTTGCAAATTTCCTATGAAATGCCATTTGATATTTAAATTTTCTTTATCAAGTTCCTGTTTTTTTCTAGATAAAGCCTGAACTTGGTTTTCTCCAAAATCAGTAATTCCAAGATCGAAAAATTTTTTAATGGTATTAAAATCCGTATATTTACTTGCGGCGACTAAATGAATATTTTTTGTTTTTTCTAAAATTTGTTCTAAATTCATGGATGATTGTATTTAAAGCCTTTTTTTAAAAGGCTTTAAAAATTATTGTAATAAGCTTGCGATTTTGCTTTGCAATTGCATATTTGATTGAGCTGCTACGAAAGCCGCTGCATTTTCTTTCAAATAGTTGGTATTAAAATCATTGACATTTTTAGCCATATCATTATTTAAAAGATTATTTTCAGCTGCTTTTGCATTAATGCTATTTTGGACACTAGAATTAATATTTGAAGTGATAGCATTAATACCAGAGCCAATTTCACTTCTAAGACTACCAAGCTGATCCATAAAATTTGTAATGCTATCTTGATTATCTATGCTAAGACCCGCTGTGGAAAGTGAATTCAGGTTTGCTGTTTCAGTACCACTTCCTACAACAAAGTTCATAGTTTGAAATACATTTTTACCATTATAGGTTGCATTGTTGAAAGAATCATTAATAGAATCTTGAATTCTTGTAGCTTCTGTTCTTAGCATATTCTTTTGAGAATCATTTAGAGCAGCGTTATTCATCTTTACTGAAAGCTCGTTTAGTCTATCGGCACTTTGAGAAATATTTGTCAAGCTAGCATCAGCGATTTGTAACACACCAATAGCATTATAAGCATTAGCTATTCCTTGATCTATTGTACTAGATTGAGATCTTAAAGAATCAGCAATAGCCAAATTTGCACTATCAACTCCACTGATTGCACGAACAGCGGCAATATTTTCTAAAGCTTTATCACTAGCTTTTTGGGCATTATTTAAATAGTAGTTTTGTTGCATCATGGTTGCATCAGAAATCATCATAGTGTGCCTCCTTATTTATTTAAATTTTTTGATTATATCATTTTTTCTCTATTTTAAAACTTAAAAAATATAAAAATATTTGAGATACTAAAATTATTTTCAAAGTGATTTCACTTGCACTGTGTATGCTAGCAAATTCAGTACTAGTGGTTGCTTGTTCGCCTAATTTTTGCATAGAGATAATTTGTTCAGTAAAATAAAATACAAAAACTAAGCTTAAAATTAAAATAATTAAACTTAACATTAGTTTTGAAAATTTAATTTTAAAATTATTTTTTTCTCTAAAATAAGAAAAAATTTCAAATAAGATATTTATGGTTGAAACAATAAGCAGCAAATATCCCATTTTTATAAAAATTTGTGTCATTAAAATTCCACTTTGATAATGACTTAAAATTCCATCTCCAATAAAATTTTGGGGATAAAAAATAACAGGTGTAACGACAATGCCAAGTATAAGTTCTATACCTATCATGGCTGCAAGTAAAAATAAATTAACAGCTTTCAAAATTTTCTCCAACTTATTTTTTGATTTTTAGTTATCTTAGCATAAGAATTTTAGCCTTGAGTAAATTTTGCAATAAAAACTCGATCATGTCCAGCTTCATCTTTAAAAAATAAATTTGAAAAATGATATTGTTTTAAAATTTTATCTAAAACTTCTTTTTGATCATAGCCAAATTCACAGGCTAAAAATTTTGCCTTTTGTGAGTAGCTAAATTGAATGATTTTTTCTAAAATTTCATAACCTTTTTCTCCGCCAAATAAAGCTTCTTTAGGTTCGCTTTGTACCCAAATATCTATAGGGTAGGAATTTTTTATATAGGGAGGATTTGAAAAAATAAAATCATAATTATCTTTTAATGTGGAAAAATCACAAAGCTTAAAATCGATTTGTTTTTCTACTCCGTGAAATTTTGCATTTTTTTTAGCAAGTTCTAATGCTTTAGGATTGATATCGCAAGCGGTGAGATTAATTTTGAGTTCTTTGGCTAATATAATACTTAAAATTCCACTACCAAAGCCTATTTCTAAGATATTTTCAAATTGATGAATTTTGCATAAATTTAAAATTTGAGTCAATAATATTTCTGTGTCGTATCTAGGTATCAATACACCTTTGTTTATCTGAAAATCTAAACCCCAAAAATCTACTTTTTCAAAAATATATTCAAAAGGCTCTCCTTTGCTAAAGCGATCAATGAGTTCAAAGTATATTTTTGGATCAAAATTTAATTCTTGATTTAAAAAAAGCCATGTTTTATCTTTATTTAGATACTCACAAAGTATAAAAATGGCTTCATTTTCATGGTTTTTTAGTTTAGATTTTGCCTGTTTTAAAGCTTCTTTTATGGTCAAGAAAGAGCCTTAATTCTGTCATAAATACTTGGATGACTAAGATAAAAAAAGCTATAAATTTTACTCGTTTTAATAAAGGCTTTATTTTCTCTTGCTAATGCTATTAAAGCGTTTTTCATATCTTCTTTGTGAGTGACTTTAGCTCCATGTAAATCGGCTGCAAATTCATTTTTTCTACTTAAAAAATTAATCAAAGGCGAAATAATAAAGCTAAATACATTGCTAAAAATAAGTAAAAGTGCAAAAACTCCAGCGCTGATATTATCTAAGTGTGTTTGCGTGTATAGAATTTGTGGTAAATGTGCAAAAATAAAAAAAAGTAAAAGTATCATAAAAGCACTACTAAATAGATTTTTTATGATGTCTTTATGAACAAAATGTCCGAGCTCATGCCCTAAAACGGCCAAAAGTTCCTTTTCATTAAGTGCCTTTAATAGAGTATCAAAAAGCACAACTCTTTTATTTTTAAAAAGTCCTCCAAAATAAGCATTTAAGCGTTTGTCTCTTTTGCTTGCATCCATCACATAAATTCCATTTGCATTGAAACCACATTTTTGCATTAAAGAAGAAATTTTATTTTGCAAATTCTCATCTTCTAATTTTTGAATTTTATTAAATATAGGAGCAATTAGAGTAGGGTAAATGATATTGATAAGTAAAATAACAAAAAATGAAAATACAAAAGCAGCAATCCACCATAATGACTCAAAAAAATCATAACAAAAAAGCAAAGCATAGATGATTAAAAAGCCAAATATTAAGGTTAAGAGTATGCTTTTTATGCTATCTTGGATAAAAATTTTTAAAGTCATATTTGAAAATCCGTGAGCTTTATCTTTTACAAAATGCTCATAAAAACTAATGGGTAAATTTATAATACTTGTTATGATTAAAAATGCTAACAAAAATAAAGTATTTTCAAGACGTGAATTCTCCTCAATAATCAAATTTTTAAGAAAATAAAAACCAAAACCAAGCCAAGCAGCATTTATAAAAAATGAATACAAATTAGAGAATAATTTAAATTTTTCATTGTCTATAGCAATATTAGCTGCTTTTTTATAGTCATTTTCGTCTAAAATTTGTGCTTTTTTTTGTTTTTCTTGTTTTAAAAAACCAATTTGTTGATAAGAAATAAAAGATAATATAACTGTATAAAGAAATAAAATTGCAATTAAAATCATATTTTTCCTTAAAAATAAAAATATTTTTGTTTTGAATTTTAACTTAAAATCATGAAATCAAAGTTAATCATTAAAGAAATTATTAGTACAATATACATTAAAATTATTTTTTAAATTTTTATAATTTTAGGATGAGAAATGTTTAAGAAAAAAATACCTCAAAAACAAGATTTGAAAAATAAAGTTTCATTTAACGATGCTATTTTGGATGATAGGCTTTTTAATTTTACTCGTAAAATTCAAAAAATAAGTAAAGATGAAGCCAGTGCAAGTTTGCTGGCTAGACAGCTTAGTAGGCTTATTAAGGCTAATCAATAAATTATTAGCATTTTTTAGGGCGAAATATTTTAATCACTTCATCATTATTTTCTATATAAGAGCCTCCAATTAAATCTATACAATAAGGGATAGCTGGAAATATAGGATTTAGGCATTCCATTATAGCTTTAGGATTTCCTGGAAGATTTACAATGAGAGTTTTATTGCGAATTCCTGCAGTTTGTCTTGATAGTATTGCAGTAGGGACATATTTTAAACTTTCTAAGCGCATTAATTCTCCAAATCCAGGCATCATTTTATCACATACAGCTTCAGTTGCTTCTGGGGTTACATCTCGCAATGCAGGTCCTGTTCCACCACTTGTTATAATCAAATCACACTTTTTTTCATCACTTAGATAAAGTAATTTTTGTATGATTAAATCATAATCATCTGGAATAAGTTCTTTAAAATAATCAATTTTATTTTTTATGAAAGAATTAAGTATTCTTTCAACTTCACTTGTTGCTTTATCTTCATATATACCACTACTAGCACGATCACTTAGGGTTAAAATTCCAATTTTTATTATATCCATTTATAAATTCTCCTTGTTTTGTTCTTAAAGCCAACCCTTCTTTTTAAAAAAGACTACGGGTAGTATGATAGAAACAACCATGATAAACAGTACGATAGGATAGGCATAATGTAAATCAAGCTCGGGCATAAATTTAAAATTCATCCCATAAATTGTCCCAATAAGTGTTGGTGGCATCATAGCAACTGTTGCAACTGTAAAAAGTTTAATAATTTTATTTTGCTCTATATTGACTTGACTTGCTAAAATTGTTTGTATGTTATCTAAAATATTAAGCTGAGAAACGCTAAATTCAACCAAGGAATTTAAGTCTTTAAGAACTATGGTTAAATTTTGTTTGATATCTTTATCTATTTTATCACTTTTTAATAAAGAAGTCATTGCTCTTCTTTTGTCAAAAAGAGAATCTCTGACACGCATATTTAATTCTTGTAAGCTAGAGATATCTTTTAACATTGCATCATAGCTATATTCATCTTTTTTTTCCAAGACGCTTATTCTTAATCGTCTTGCTTCTTTATCTACCCATTCGAGCAAGTCGGCATCTTTTTCAACACGTACTTCAAACATTTTATCAATGATTCGTATGCCGTC
>NZ_JACHTO010000021.1:0-22376 GCF_020135895.1 Campylobacter sp. 2457A
ATACGCAATAAAAACTATAGCTTTTATTTCTTTTTCATCATCATAAGTTATACGATATTCTAGTTTTGAAGTTCTTTTGATATTAAGCTCTACATCATCACAAGAAGAAATTTCATAAGTTTTATTGACAAGCATTGATAACCTTTTAATATTTTAAAGATGATTATACTTAAAATTTGGTAAAAAATAAAAATACGCATCTATTTAAGATTAAATTTAATCATTTCTGAAAAATATTTTTGCTAAAATTTTAAAAAGTATATTTTTTAGGAAGACAATGGAAAATATTAGAAATTTTTCAATTATAGCGCATATTGATCATGGAAAAAGTACTCTAGCAGATAGAATTATTTCAGAATGTGGAGCTATTAGCGATAGGCAAATGAGTGCTCAAGTTATGGATACTATGGATATAGAAAAAGAACGAGGCATTACAATAAAAGCCCAATCTGTTCGTTTAGAATACACCTTTAATAATCAAAAATATATTTTAAATTTGATCGACACTCCAGGTCATGTCGATTTTTCATATGAAGTAAGCAGATCTTTGGCAAGTTGCGAAGGAGCTTTGCTTGTAGTTGATGCTTCTCAAGGCGTTGAAGCACAAACCATAGCCAACGTTTATATCGCTCTTGAAAATAACCTTGAGATTATCCCAGTTATCAACAAAATCGATCTTCCAAATGCGGATGTAGAGAAAGTTAAACATGAAATTGAGCATATTATAGGTATAGATTGCAAAGATGCAATTTGCGTGAGTGCTAAAACAGGTTTAGGGATAAAAGAGCTTATAGAAACAATTATCACTAAAATTCCAGCACCAAAAATAGACAATGAAGCTCCTACTAAAGCTTTAATTTATGATTCTTGGTTTGATAATTATTTGGGCGCTTTGGCTTTAGTGAGAATTTATGAAGGGCAAATTTCTAAAAACGATGAAGTTTTGGTAATGAGTACAAATAAAAAGCATATTGTCCAAGATCTTTTTTATCCCCATCCTTTAAATCCAATCAAAACGCAAAGTTTAAAATCAGGCGAGGTTGGAGTTGTCGTTTTGGGGCTTAAAACTGTTGGCGATGTGCAAGTTGGAGATACCATCACTTTAACTAAAAATAAAGCTAAAGAAGCTATAGGGGGTTTTGAAAAAGCAAAGGCTTTTGTATTTGCAGGACTTTATCCTATAGAAACAGATAAATTTGAGGATTTAAGGGATGCTTTAGATAAATTAAAACTCAATGATAGTTCCATTACCTACGAGCCAGAAACTTCTTTGGCTTTAGGTTTTGGCTTTAGGGTTGGTTTTTTAGGTCTTTTGCACATGGAGGTTATTAAAGAAAGATTAGAAAGAGAATTTAATCTTGATCTTATTGCTACAGCTCCAACAGTGACGTATGAAATTTATCAAACTAATGGAGAGCTTTTAAAAATTCAAAACCCTAGCGAACTCCCACCGGTTAATAAAATCGATCATATTAAAGAGCCTTATGTTAAAGCTACGATTATCACTCCGAGTGAGTTTTTAGGAAATTTAATCACTCTTTTAAATCGCAAAAGAGGGATGCAGGTGAAGATGGACTATATCACACCTGAACGTGTTTTATTGGAATACGATGTACCTTTAAATGAAATTGTGATGGACTTTTATGATAAATTAAAATCTTTAACTAAAGGATATGCGAGTTTTGATTATGAGCCGATCGAATTTCGTGTTGGAGATTTGGTTAAGCTTGATATTAAAGTAGCGGGAGAAAATGTCGATGCTTTAAGTATTATCGTGCCAAATGAAAAAGCGCTTAGTAAAGGAAGAGAGCTTGTAAGTGCGATGAAAGAAATCGTTCCTAGACAGCTTTTTGAAGTTGCTATTCAAGCAAGTATAGGAAATAAAATCATTGCAAGAGAAACGGTTAAGTCTATGGGAAAAAACGTAACCGCAAAATGTTATGGCGGGGATATTACTAGAAAAAGAAAGCTTTTAGAAAAGCAAAAAGAGGGTAAAAAAAGAATGAAGGCTATCGGTAAAGTTCATTTACCTCAAGAAGCCTTTTTAAGTGTTTTAAAAATTGATTAATTTTTTTAAATTGAACTTATTTTTAAATTGCACTTGAAATTTGTTGATAATTTTAATACAATGCTTGAAAAATAATTTTTTATAATAAATTTAAGGAGAAAAAATGATTAAAAAGTGTTTACCTTTTGTGCTTGCTGCTTTGTTTTTGAATTCTTGTGCTAGCAAGAATACTTTTGATCAAGTTAATCAAATTTCTAAAGATTCAGCGTGCAGTCCTTGCGAAAGCCCAAGTGGTTATGAAGCTAAAATAAAAGGTCTTTTATATATCAGCGATGTTGGAATTCAATGTTGTGCCAACAAACGCACTCTAGATACTGCGGTGGCTTTGAAAAAAGTATATTTGCATCGTTTTTATGATTTAAAAGAGGAGCAAAAGGTATTTTTTGCGAAAAATCAAAAATTGTATGTAGATTTAGATTTTAATGCTATTTTTTATGTTTATTTAAAACAAGAACTTCAAGCTAGAGGCATTGTAGTGCTTGACGATAATAGCGCGGATTCTCCTTATGTGACTAAAATTGATCTTGCTTTTTCAAAATACAGTGCAAGACAAGATGGAGCAGGGTTGCATTCAAAACTTGTTGGAGTTTTAAATTTAAGCGATGTTAATAAAAATAGAAAATTTACTTTACGCACAAAACAAGATGTACAAGGTTTTGAAAATTTAAAAGACGTTCCATTTTATACACATTTACTTATAAAACAAATGGCTAATAAAGCAGCAAGCATTATTTCAGAGCTTTGAAATGTTTAAATTGCGGAGGTTTTACTCTGCTTTGTTTTTGCGATGTTTGTTCTCAAGAATTATCTGAATTTTCTTTAGGGATAAGAGTTCTTGAGGATAATTTTAAAGTGTATTCTTTTTATAAATATCACGAGATAAAACATTTATTACACTCCAAACATCATTTTTATGGTTATTTTGTTTTTCATTTTTTAGCAAGGCTTAGTTTCGCTAAATTTAAAAATTTCTTTTCTCCTGATGAAAAAATCAATGTTATAGCCTTAGATGATAGGGTGGAAAATTTACTCTATTCTCATTCAGCCATTTTAGCTAAATACTTAAAAACTAAGTTCATTAAGCCTGTATTTGGAGCTTTACATTCTCAAAATTCTTTAAAATATTCCGGAAAGAGTTTGACATATAGGCAAAAAAATAAAAGAAATTTTAAACTTTTAAAAAGAATTTCTCATCCTGTGATTTTAGTTGATGATATTGTAACTTCGGGTTCTAGTTTATTGGAAGCTAAAAAATTTTTAGAAAAAAACAAAATTTCTGTTCTTTTTGCCCTTGTTTTAGCTGATGCAAAAGTTTAATATGGTAAAATAAAAATTTCAATATTGTGGAAGGATTTTTATGGAAAATATTTTTAACAAAGATTCTGATATTGAGATTGTCGATATAGAAAATTCCATTAAAAGTAGTTATTTAGATTATTCTATGAGTGTTATTATCGGGCGTGCTCTTCCTGACGCAAGGGATGGTTTAAAGCCTGTGCATAGAAGAATTCTTTATGCTATGAATGATCTTGGTGTTGGGAGTCGCAGTGCTTATAAGAAATCCGCGCGTATTGTCGGGGATGTGATCGGTAAGTACCATCCACATGGCGATATCGCTGTCTATGATGCCTTAGTAAGAATGGCGCAAGATTTTTCTATGCGTTATCCAACTATAGATGGGCAAGGAAACTTTGGATCTATAGATGGAGACGGTGCTGCTGCAATGCGTTATACTGAAGCTAGAATGACGATTTTAGCTGAAGAACTTTTACGTGATATTGACAAAGATACGGTGGATTTTATTCCAAATTATGATGATTCCATGAATGAACCTGATGTTTTACCTGCTAGGGTGCCAAATTTATTACTTAATGGATCTAGCGGTATTGCGGTGGGTATGGCAACCAATATTCCTCCACATAGTTTAAATGAATTAGTTGATGGTCTTTTATATTTACTTGATAATAAAAATGCCACTTTAGAAGAATTGATGCAATTTATCAAAGGCCCTGATTTTCCAACCGGCGGTATTATATATGGTAAAAAAGGTATTATTGAAGCTTATCGCACTGGACGCGGTCGCGTAAAGATTAGAGCAAAAACTCATATAGAGAAAAAGTCAAATAAAGATATTATTGTTATAGATGAACTTCCTTATCAAACTAATAAAGCAAGACTCATAGAGCAAATCGCTGATCTTGTAAAAGAAAAACAGATTGAAGGAATTTCTGAAGTCAGAGATGAAAGCGATAGAGAAGGAATTCGTGTTGTTATAGAGCTTAAACGCGAAGCAATGAGTGAAATTGTTTTGAACAATCTTTTCAAATCTACAACAATGGAAAGCACCTTTGGTGTGATTATGCTTGCCATTCATAATAAAGAACCAAAGATATTTTCTTTAAGTGAGCTTTTAAATCTCTTTTTAACTCATAGAAAAACAGTTATTATTAGAAGAACTATTTTTGAACTTCAAAAAGCAAGAGCAAGAGCGCATATTTTAGAAGGTCTTACTATTGCACTTGATAACATTGATGATGTGATAGCTTTGATTAAAAATAGCCCTGATAATGCTAGTGCAAGAGATTCTTTAATGGCAAAATTTGGCCTTAGTGAAATTCAAGCTAATGCTATTTTAGATATGAAACTAGGTCGCCTAACAGGACTTGAAAGAGAAAAAATCGAAAATGAACTTGCAGAGCTTATGAAAGAAATCGCAAGATTGGATGAGATTTTAAAAAGTGAAAAATTACTTGAAGATTTAATCCGCGATGAATTAAAAGAAATTAAAGCCAAATTTGATGTACCGCGTATCACTCAAATAGAAGATGATTATGATGATATAGATGTGGAAGATTTGATTCCAAATGAAAATATGGTGGTGACTATCACTCATCGTGGTTATATCAAGCGTGTTCCAAGCAAACAGTATGAAAAACAAAAGCGTGGCGGCAAAGGCAAGCTTGCTGTTACGACTTACGATGATGATTTTATAGAAAGCTTCTTTACAGCAAATACTCACGATACCTTGATGTTTGTAACCGATCGAGGTCAGCTTTATTGGTTGAAAGTTTATAAAATTCCAGAAGGATCAAGAACTGCTAAAGGAAAAGCTGTTGTTAATTTGATCAATTTGCAAGCTGAAGAAAAAATTATGGCAATTATTCCAACAACTGATTTTGATCAAAGCAAATCTTTATGCTTCTTTACAAAAAATGGTATTGTTAAGCGTACTAATTTAAGTGAATATCAAAATATACGTAGTGTCGGTGTAAAAGCGATTAATCTAGATGAAAATGATGAACTAGTTACAGCAATCATTGTCCAAAGAGATGAAGGAGAAATTTCTTTAGCTTCAATGGTGGATAATATTGAAGTAGAAAATGAAGAGTTACCAGAAGAGGAAATAAAAGGAAAAATGCTTTTTGCGGTTACAAAAAAAGGTATGTGTATTAAATTTCCTCTTGCAAAAGTGCGTGAAATTGGCCGCGTAAGTCGTGGAGTAACGGCTATTAAATTCAAAGAAAAAAATGATGAATTAGTGGGTGCTGTTGTCATAGAAAATGATGAGCAAGAAATTCTAAGTGTTAGTGCTAAAGGTATAGGAAAACGCACAAATGCTGGAGAGTATAGACTTCAAAGTAGAGGAGGCAAGGGTGTTATTTGTATGAAACTCACTGATAAGACTAAAGAACTTATTAGCGTGGTGATTGTAGATGAAGATATGGACTTGATGGCTCTTACAAGTAGTGGAAAAATGATCCGAGTTGATATGCATAGTATTCGCAAGGCCGGACGCAATACAAGTGGAGTTATCGTTGTAAATGTAGAAAATGATGAAGTTGTTAGCATTGCTAAATGTCCTAAAGAAGAAGTTGATGAGGAAATTAGCGATGAAAATCCAGATTTAAATTTAGAATAGTTTTGTAAAAAGTTGGAACGCTTTTTGCTTTTAAAGTATTAATGACAAAAAATTTTGAAGGTGTAAATATGAAAAAAATTTTTATGATGCTAGTTGTAGCAGGAATTTTTGTTGGCTGTGTGCCAAGCGCTAATGGAGTAGCGGGCAAGAATGCAAGTAGCACTCCTGCAAATTCTCAAGCTCCAGAAATTATCGTACAAAAAGTTGATAAAGATGATGTACGCGATATCATCAAGCAAGAAAAAATGTTAGCTCCTGATACAACAGATAGCGAACTTAGTTTTACTGCTGTTGGAGAAGGTATCGCTCCGATGAATACTGTTTCTACAGCTCAAGCACTTGCACTCGCAAAAAGAGCAGCTATTACAGATGCTTACAGACAACTTGCAAGCAAACTTTATGGTGTGAAAGTAAATGGTAAAGATACTGTTAAAGATGCTATGCTTAGAAGCTCAACTATTACTGCTCAAGTAAATGGATTGATCAAAAATGCAAGTATTATTGATGAAAATTTCAATCAAGGTCTTTATAGAGTAAATGTAGAACTTAAGATTGATGCGGACAAGTGGAAAGAATTGTTTGCTTATTGATTTTTTTAAGCTTGAAAGTTTTTGCTCAAGATGAATTTATATTTTGGGCAGAACTTTCAAGTAAAAATTTAATTCTTTTTCATCAGAGTCAAAATATCTCTTTGGCTATGACTCAAAGTGAAAATGCTATCAGCGAATTTGCCTGTGAAATACCCTACAATGATGATGATTTAAAAAAATTTCCTAAAACTGAATTGGGCATGATTGATGATCATATGGCAAAAAATATCAAGCTTAATTTTTTAAATTCTCACAAAGAAGAATTAATCGATTGTTTTACTGGCGCAAAAGTTTCTATAAAAGATATTACAAAAACAGATCTTATGAAGGCTCAAAATGAAATTTATATTAGAATTTTACCTTTGCGTTTTAGTGTGGATTTTGGTTTAAAAAGTGCCATAATATATTATCTTAAAAAAAAGTGACTTTAAGCCTTATTTTGTTATTATTGTAAAAATTCTAAAGGTTGGTAATGAATTTAGTGATCGTAGAAGATGATATCAATATGAGAAAATCTCTCGAAATAGCTTTGGGTGAATACGAGGAATTTAAAATCAAATCCTATAAATCAGCCACAGAAGCACTTAAAAAAATCGATTCTAGCACGGATTTGATTATTACAGATATAAATATGCCTGGAATGGATGGTCTTGAATTTGTTAAAGCTTGTGAAAACAAATATGACTTTATTATTATGACAGGAAACGCAACCTTAAATCGCGCTATTGAAGCTATGCGACTTGGAGTTAAAGATTTTTTAACCAAACCTTTTGATATAGAAACTTTAGTTGAAGCTATTAAACGTGCAAAGATTATACGTCAAAAAACTTCTGATAAAAAATCTAAAGGACAAAATACTCATAAAAACACAGGTTTTTTCTCTACATCCGAAAAACTAGAACAAGCTTTAAATTTAAGTAAAAAAGCAGCAAAAACAGATGCTTCGGTTATGTTTTTTGGTGAAAGTGGGGTAGGTAAAGAGGTTTTTTCTCGTTTTATTCATGAAAATTCACAACGTTTTGATAAACCCTTTATAGCTATTAATATGGCTGCAATTCCTGCAAATCTAATAGAAAGCGAATTATTTGGATTTGAAAAAGGAGCCTTTACAGATGCTAATGCTACTAAAATAGGTCTTTTTGAAATGGCTAATGGAGGAACTTTATTTTTAGATGAAATTGGTGAAATGCCTTATGAGATACAAGCAAAACTTTTAAGGGCTTTACAAGAGAAAGAGATTGTAAGACTTGGAAGCACTAAAAATATTAAAATCGATGTAAGAATTATAAGTGCGACTAACGCTGATTTAGATGAAAAAATAAAAAATGGAGAATTTAGATCAGATCTTTATTATCGTTTAAACACTATTCCTATAAATATTCCGCCTTTAAGAGAGCGTAAGGAAGAAATCTTAGAAATTGCTAATAAAGTTCTTGAGCAAACTTGTCAAGAGTATAATTTTGAAAACAAATGTTTAAGTAAAGAAGCTGAAAAAACTTTACTAGAATATAATTATCCAGGTAATATCAGAGAACTTATTTCCATAGTGCAACGTGCTTGTATTTTAAGCGAAGGAAATGAAATTTTACCTCAAGATTTATTTTTGGAAGCTAGGACTTTTAAAAAAGATGTGAAAAATTTGGAAAAAGAATTATTGGAGCAAATTTTAAAAGAGCTTGGCTTTGATAAACAAAAAGCGGCAAATGAGCTTGGAATGAGCCTTGAAATTTTAGAAAAAAAAATCAAGCAATATCAAATAAAGGAATAAAATGGCAAAAAAGCAAAAAATAGCCATAGTTGGCGCAACTGGTGCTGTCGGAGAGGAGCTTTTAAACGTTTTAGAAGAGTTTGAATTTCCAGTTGAAAGCATCTTGCCTTTAGCAAGCGCTAAAAGTGCAGGGGATGAGATAGAATTTAAAGGAAAAGTTTATAAAGTAAAAGAATTAAAAGAAGATACTTTTAAGGAAAATCCAGTCGATATCGCTTTTTTTAGTGCAGGTGGAAACATAAGCAAACAATACGCTAAATTTGCCGTTGAGTGCGGTGCTGTAGTTATTGACAATACAAGTCATTTTAGAATGGATAAAGATGTTCCTTTGGTTGTTCCAGAATGTAATTTTGAAGATATTAAGGATTGGAAAAAAACAGGAATTATTGCAAATCCAAATTGCTCAACGATACAAATGGTACATGTTTTAAAACCACTTGATGATGCTTTTGATCTTAAACGAGTAGATGTAAGCACTTATCAAGCTTCTAGTGGTGCAGGTAAAGAAGGTATGCAAGAATTAGTTGAAGGAATGCAAAGCTTTTTTGCTTTTAAATTAGACGAATTTAAAGCTCAAACCTTTCCACACACTTTAGCTTTAAATTTAATTCCGCACATCGACGAATTTACAGATAGCGGATATACTAAAGAAGAGTTAAAGATGATCAATGAAACGCAAAAGATTTTACATAAAAAGCTTCAAATTTCAGCAACTTGCGTTAGAGTTCCGGTCTTAAGAAGTCATAGCGAGTCTATTACTATGCATTTTAATCAAGAGGTTGATGCTGCCAAAGCGCGTCAAATTTTAAAAAAGGCTTCAAGTGTTGTTGTTTTAGATGATCCAAAAAATAAAAAATATCCTATGCCTTTAACTACGAGTGATACTAATGAAACCTATGTAGGAAGAATTCGCCCAGATCAATACGATAAAAAAATACTTCATTTGTGGTGCGTTGCGGATCAAATTCGTGTAGGAGCGGCGACTAATGCCGTTAGAATTGCTCAAAAATGGTTGGAATTGAAAAATAATCAGGAAAAATAATGTTAGAAAAAATTTTTGAATCTTTATTGGTTAAAAGTCGCATAGTTACAATTTTGCCTGTGATATTTGGGCTTATAGGTGCTTTTGTGCTTTTTGTGATTGCAAGTTATGATGTTTTTAAAGTGATTTTATACACTTATAATTATTTTTTTGGTTTAAATGCAAGTATTGATTTACATGAAGATGTTGTTGCTTTGATCATAGGAGCTGTGGATCTTTATTTGATGGCTTTGGTTTTGTTTATTTTTTCTTTTGGTGTTTATGAGCTTTTTATCAGTGAAATTGAAGAATTTAAGCAAATGAAACAAAGTAAAGTTTTAGAAGTGCATAGTTTAGATCAGCTTAAAGATAAGCTAGCAAAAGTTATTATTATGGTTTTGATTGTAAATTTTTTTCAAAGAGTTTTGCAAATGAAATTTTCAACACCTGTGGATATGACTTTTTTAGCAGGTTCTATCTTGGCACTTTGTTTGGGTCTTTATTTTTTACATAAAGGAAATCATTAAGATTGATTATCTTTTTTTGATATAATCAACTCTTTAATTTTTAATAGAAAGTGTATATGAAAATAATATTATTTTTTATTTCAATGATGCTTTGTTTAAATGTTTGCAATGCGACACCTTTGGATGAAATTTTTAAAGATATTGAGGTATCTGGAACTATACGTTATACGTGTGGAAATTCAAAGAGTAAAAATATCCATGGCTATAATTTTAACAGAAATGATATCAATATAAGTAAAATAAATTAAGGAAATATGATGATTTTTCGTTTGTTTTTTATAAGTTCTATTTTTATCGTAGCTCTTTTTGGCGTTAGTCTAAAATCTATTTTTGGATATACTTTTGATGCTAATAAACAATACAATTTAGCCGAAGCTAAAAAGATTTATTTTAAAAATAAATGCAACGTTTGTCATGGGGATAATGGAGAAAAAAGTACCTCTCGCTTTAAGGCATTAAAGGATATGTCCGCAGAAGATATTAAAACGGCTTTAATAGGTTATACTTTGGACAATACTTCTACTATGACTTCTCAAATGGCCTTATATGCTAAAAATTTAAGCCATGATGATATGGATAATATTATCGCTTATGTTAAAGGAGATAATTTTGCTCTTGATTTACAAGTTAAAGATTTGATAGAGGAGGAGCCTCCTAAAAAAACAGAACATAATATTTTTTTAAAATAATTTAAAAAGGATTAACAATGAAAAAAATAGTTTTTTTGTTAAATATTTTTATTTTTATGAATTGCAGTTTATATGCAAAAACAATTAATATAGGTGTTGTCTTGCCACTAACAGGATCGGTAGCTGCTTATGGACAAGATGTTTTTAGTGGGGTTGAGCTTGCTAATAAATTAAATCCAAAGCTTGATAATGGCGATATAGTCAAATTAATTATAATTGACACTAAGGGTGATAAACTCGAAACAACAAGCGGCATCAATCGTTTAATCACACAAGATAAAGTTTTAGGCATCATTGGAGAAACCACTACACCAAACACAATTCAAGCAATTTCTATTATTGAAGATAAAAAAATCCCTCTTATAGCTCCAGTAGCTTCAGGAGATAAGCTTTTAGACGGTAAAAAATATGCTTCTCGCGTTTGTTTTAGCGATGGTTTTCAAGGTGATAAATTTGCTACTTATATCACTAAAGATTTAAATTTAAAAAATGCTGTTATTATTATTGATCAAAGCAATGTTTATTCTTTAGGTTTAGCAAAAGCTTTTGAAAAATCTTTAAAAGCTAATGGTGGAAAAGTTTTAAAAAAATTGATAATTAGCTCCGGAGATAAAGATTTTAGAGCGATAGTATCGCAACTAAAGAGTTTAAATCCCGATTTTGTTTATATGCCAATTTATCATCCAGAAGCAGCTTTGATAGCTAGACAAGCTAAGCAATTAGGTTTTGATAAATTATTAACCGCAGGAGATGGGGTAAATAATAAAACCTTTATAGAATTAGGTTCAAGTGCTGTTAATGGTGTGATTTTTACTGATAGTTTTGATTCTAGCAATCCTTCAACAAATCGCGGTAAAAAATTTATTGCTGAATATGAAAAAGAAAAAGGAGATAAAGATCTTCCTGCTTTTTCGGCAATGGGTGCCGATGCTTATTATGTAATGCTTAATGCTATGAATGCTTGTAAAGATAATCTAACAAGTGAGTGTATCAATGATAAAATTCATCAAACTAAAAATTATGAAGGCGTTGGGGGTTTTATAAGCATTGATGCCAATGGAAATGCCGTTCGCCCTGTTGTTATAAAAGAAATTCAAAATGGTAAGCAGGTTTATAAAGCCTTGATAAAACCTTAGGAGCACCCATGAGTAAAAAAATAATTTTAATTGCATTTTTAATTTTAAATTTAGAAGCTAAGGATATTAATCTAGGAGTTGTTTTGCCTCTAAGCGGAGCTACGGCAGCTTATGGGCAAAGTGCCTTAGATGGTATTGAGATTGCAAATAAAATGCAAGGATCTTTACAAAATGGCGATAAGATCAATTTAATAGTTTTAGATACTAAAGGCGATAAAATAGAATCTTCAAGTGCGGCAACTCGTCTAGTTACTCAAGATAAAGTATTGGGTATTATTGGTGAAATGATCACTGCAAATACCTTACAAGTTATGAGAGTAGCTGAAGATAATAAAATTCCACTCATTGCACCTGCAGCAACTGGAGATAAACTTTTAGAAAACAAAAAATATTCTAGCAGGGTATGCTTTATGGATAGTTTTCAAGGATCTTCCTTGGCAAAATATGTTAATGAAAAATTTGGCTTTAAAAAAGCAGTTGTAGTAGTGGATCAAAGTACGGATTATTCTTTAGGCTTAGCAAAAGCTTTTGAAAAGGAATTTAAAGCAAGAGGTGGAAAAATTTTAAAGGTATTAAGGGTAAATTCAGGAGATAAAGATTTTAGAGCTATAATCACTCAAATTAAAATTTTAAATCCAGATTTTATTTATTTGCCGCTTTATTATAGCGAGGCAGCTTTGTTTGCAAGACAATCAAAAATCATAGGCTTAAATGCTCCTATGGGTTCTGCTGATGGCGTTGCGGATGCTACTTTTATAAAATTAGCTAAGGAAGCATCTGATAATTATATTTTTACTGATAGTTTTGATTCTTACAATCCTATAACAAAACTAGGTAAGGATTTTATCTTAGCTTATGAAAAAGAGAAAAAAGATAAAGAAGTTCCTGCTTTTTCAGCAATGGGTGCTGATGCATACTTTGTAATGCTTAATGCTATGAATGCTTGTAAAAATAACCTAACAAGCGAATGTATCAATGATAAAATTCATCAAACTAAAAACTACGAAGGCGTTTCTGGGATTATCAGTATAGATAAAAATGGTAATGCTATTCGTTCTATTATTGTAAAAGAAATTAAAAATCAAAAACCAATATATAAAGATATAATAAATCCTTAGGACTAAAATGGACTCGATTTTATTTTTTCAGCAAATTGTTAATGGTTTAAGTTTAGGGAGTATGTATGCTCTTATTGCCGTAGGTTATACTATGGTTTATGGTGTTTTAAGGCTTATTAATTTTGCCCATGGTGATATAATGATGGTTGGAGCTTATATAGCGCTTTTGCTTATTAATTGTCTTTCTCCATTTATCAATACTACTTTATTAGATAATCATTATGTCTTAGCAATTTTTATAGTCGCTTTAATAGCTTCTATGATTTTTTCTTCTCTTGTGGGAGTGATTATTGATAAAATTGCTTACAAGCCTTTAAGAAAAGCTCCTAGAATTTCACTTTTAATTACAGCTATTGGGATTAGCTTCTTTTTGCAAAATTTATTTAATATGATTTTCACTTCAACAGAGCAGCAATTTCCAGTTCCTCCAATTTTTGAAAAAATGGTTACCTTGGGTAAAGTCAGTATGACTTTAGGTTCTTTATTAGTTCCTTTGGTGACTTTACTTGTAATGTTTATTGTTCTTATCTTGCTTTATAAAAGCAAATATGGTATTGCTATTCGTGCTTTAGCTTTTGATATACAAACGGTAAATTTAATGGGAATTAATGCAAACCGCATTATAGCTATTGTTTTTGCTTTAGGTTCTGCTTTGGCAGCTTTAGCTGGAATTTTTTGGTCGAGTAACTATTATTCAGTTTATCCTACTATGGGAACTTTAGTAGGGCTTAAGGCGTTTGCAGCGGCTGTTTTAGGTGGAATTGGTTCTGTGGTTGGAGCTGTTTTAGGTGGGTTAATTATAGGACTTACTGAAGTGATGGTTGTTGCTTTCTTTCCAGATCTTTCAGGCTTTAAAGACGCTTTTGCTTTTATCTTTTTAGTATTTATTTTGCTTTTTAGACCAACGGGAATCTTGGGTATTAATTTTGAAAAAAGTAGGTTTTAGATGATAAAGATGAAAATTTCTGCTTTAATTTATATTATTTTAGCTATTGCTTTTATTGTGATAGCACCGCATTTTTTTGATAGCTATGGAATGGGGATTTTAAATCAAATTGCTATTTATATCACTTTAGCTGTGAGTTATAATCTTATCAATGGCGTGACTGGGCAATTTTCATTAGAGCCTAATGGTTTTATTGCTATTGGTGCCTATGCAGCCGCTTTAGTACTTTTAAGCGTTGATCAAAAAAATGATTTATTTAGCTTAGAAGATCCTAGCCCTATTATCTTAGCTTTTCACACAAATTCATTTATTTTAGCTCTCATAATTGCTGGATTTAGTGCTTGTGTTTTATCTTTAATCCTTTCTTTTGCGGTTTTTCGTGTTAGGGGTGATTATCTAGCAATTGTAACTTTAGGTTTTGGTATTATCATACAAAAATTAGCTATCAATTTTCCAAGTTTGACAAATGGTTCGATGGGATTAAATGGCGTTCCTTTATTTTCTAATTTATATTGGACGGGTGGTATTGCAATTATTGCGGTTATTTTGATTTTGAATTTAGTGTATTCTAAATTTGGTAGAGCTATGAAAGCTATACGTGATGATGAAGATGCCGCGAGTGCTATGGGTATCAATACTTTTTGGATTAAAACTCTTGCATTTTCAACTTCTGCTTTTTTAGAAGGAGTAGGCGGGGGGCTTTTGGTATGCCTTCTTGGATCAGTTTCTCCTGAACAATTTGGTTTTGAATTTACTTTTGTGCTTTTAATTATCATTGTTTTAGGTGGGCTTGGTTCGACAACTGGAGCCATAGTTGGATCTATATTGGTTATAGGTGGTATGGAATGGTTGAGATTTTTAGATGAATTGCAGATTAAAATTGATATTTTAAATATCAATATCGAGTCTATGCCAGGTCTTCGTATGGTTGCTTTCTCTTTGGTATTAATCTTAGTTATGCTTTTTGCAAGAAGAGGAATTTTTGGAGATAAAGAGCTGAATTTCTTTTTAAGCAAAAACTCCAAAAAGAAAGGATTTAAATGATACTAGAATTAAAAAATATCACTAAATCTTTTGGAGAAGTGCAAGCGATCAATGAGACTTCTTTTTGTATCCAAAAAGGAGAAATTTTTGGTTTAATTGGACCTAATGGAGCTGGAAAGACAACTTTATTTAATATTATCACAGGAAATTATAAACCAACTAGTGGGGAAGTTTTTTTTCAAGATCAAAAAATAAGCCATCTTAAACCTTATGAAATTGTGCATTTGGGCATAGCAAGAACTTTTCAAAATATAAGACTTTTTTCAAGTATGAATGTTCTTGAAAATGTAATGATAGGCTTTAATAAGCAAATGAGATATAGTATTTTAGAAGCATTTTTTCATTTGGGGCGTTTTGGCAAGGTTGAAAAAGAATTTAACCTCAAGGCTTATAACATTTTAGAGGAATTGGGAATAGCTGATTTGGCAAATGAAAAAGCTACAAGTTTAAGTTATGGGCAACAAAGAAAGGTTGAAATCGCTCGTGCAATGGCAACAAACCCAAAACTTTTATTGCTAGATGAACCAGCTGCTGGTATGAATTCAAGCGAAAGCGATGAGTTGGCTGAACTCATTTTAAAATTAAGAGAAAAATATAAAATCAGTATTTTATTGATAGAGCATGATATGAAATTTGTTAATCAGCTTTGTGATAAGGTTTTAGTGCTTGATTATGGTAAGACTATCTTTGAAGGAAAATTAAGTGATGCGGTTGAACATAAAGAAGTGATCGCTGCTTATTTAGGGGATTTTGATGCTAGTAGTTAAAGATTTGCATGTATATTATGGCTTGATTGAAGCTGTTAAGGGTATAGATTTTAAGGTTGATACAGGTAATATAGTTTCACTTATAGGTTCTAATGGAGCAGGTAAAACTTCTACTTTAAACGCTCTTTTAAATTCAGTTAAACGCACCGGAGAGGTTAATTTTTTAGGCTATGATACTAAAAGGCATTTAACTCATACTTTAGTACAAAAAGGTATAGCTTTGGTTCCAGAAGGAAGACGTGTTTTTATTAATCTTAGCGTGGAGGAAAATTTAAAGATCGGAGCTTATAATAATAGTGAAAACTATGAGCACTTAAGAGAACAAATGTATAAATTATTTCCACGACTTGCAAGCAAGAAAAATTGTATGGCGGGAAGTTTAAGTGGTGGAGAAGCTCAAATGTTGGCTATTTCAAGAGCTTTGATGAGTGAGCCAAAGCTTTTAATGCTTGATGAACCTTCTTTGGGTTTGGCGCCTAAAATTGTTGGTGAAGTTTTTGATATTATAGTTCGTTTAAAAAATGAAGGTATAACTATACTTTTAGTTGAACAAAATGCTTATTCTGCTTTAAAAATAAGTGATTATGCCTATGTTTTAGAAAATGGCAAAATTGCGATGCAAGATAAAGCCAAAAATTTAATTGGAAATGATGATATTAGAAAAAAATATTTAGGATTGTAAAAAAAAGGACATTAAAAAAATGAAAAGAATAATTAAGAGTGTAGGGGATTTAAGAATTTCTATAATTTTATTTTTAATTTTTGCGTTATTTTGTGCCTTGGCAACTTTTATAGAAAGTTCTTATGGAACTCCTACAGCTTGGGCTATGATTTATGATGCTTTTTGGTTTGAATATATTCAATTGTTACTAGGTATAAATTTGTTATGTGGTATGTTTCGCTATAAAATGTTTAATTTAAAAAAACTGCCTTTGATGATTTTTCACCTATCTTTTCTTTTTATTCTTGTAGGAGCTGGAATTACGAGATATTACGGATTTGAGGGAACTTTATCCATCAGGGAACATACGCAAAATTCATTGATAGAGAGTTTAAAAACTTCAGTTCGCTTTTCTGCCATCAAAGATGGGGAGCAATATAGTGTTGTAAATGATCGTTATATCGGAAATTTACCTTTTGCTAATCATTTTAAACTTGCTTTAAATATGGGCAATGATAAGGCTGTTTTAAAATATAAAGATTTGATTTTAGATGCTGATTATGTTTATAAGGAAAATAATACTTCAGATCCTTTACTTGCTATAACATTTTCTCAAAAAAATATGCAAGGAATGACAATGGAGTTTAAAAAAGGAGAAGTTAAAAATATTGATGGAATCAATTTTTCCTTTATGAATGATGATGTTGCAAAACCTTATGTAAAAATTGATCAAAATTTAAATTTGACTTCAAGTGAAGATCTAAACGTGTTTAATATGAAAGAGGGTAAAAATTTTATCTTAAAAACTACAGAGAATCAAAATGCTAAAGATCTTAGACTTTACAATATTAAAGATCTAAATTTTGTTATAAAATTTGCTTCTTTACATGGAGATCGTGAAATTCAAGGTGCTAATAGACCACAAGATGAAAGTTTTTGGTTGTGGTTTAAATCTTCTTGGATGGAATTAGCTAGAACGATGCTAGTTTCAAGTTTTGGAGAGCCGCAAAATTGGAAAACTTCATGGCTTTTAAGATTTAAAGATTTTGCAATGAGTAAAGAATATCAAGCCTTAAATCTAAAAGGTGAAAATGCTTTAAAACTTGAATTAACTTATAAAAATAAAAGTAAAGATTTTTATATTTTTGAGTATGGTAAGCCTGAAGTGGTTGAATTAGAAGGGCAGAAATTTTTTATTTCTTGGGGACTTTCTTACAATAAATTACCTTTTGAAATTTATTTAAATAAATTCGTTTTAGATCGCTATCCAGGTTCTATGTCTGCGGCTTCTTATGCAAGCGAGATTACAGTTAAGGATGGAAGTAAAAATTTTGATTATAGGATATTTATGAATAATGTTTTAGATTATAATGGTTATAGATTTTATCAAAATTCTTACGATCAAGATGAAAAAGGGACAGTTCTTTCAGTCAATAAAGATCCAGGAAAAACTCCAACTTATATAGGTTATTTTTTACTAATCTTAGGAATGTTTTTAAATTTCTTTAATCCAAATTCAAGATTTAGAACTTTAGTGAGACTAATCAATCAAGACTCTTTAAAGAATATCGGAGCTTTTTTATTGGTATTTTTTATTTTTTGTGGAGCAAATAAAGCTTTTGCTAAGGATAATGATTTGCCTATAGTAAATCCAGAACACGCTAAAGCTCTCGCTTCTTTAGTTTTACAAAAATCTTTAGATGGTAGAATGATGCCTTTTGATACTTTATCAAGAGAAATTTTAGAAAAAATTCATCACAGTGATACTTACAAAGGGCAAGATGCTAACGCAGTAATGCTTTCTATGCTTATAGGTGTGGATAAATGGCAAAATGAACCTTTTATTTTAATGCCTGATGATAGTGCTGTTCGTAAAGATATTGCTAAAATTTTAAAAGTTTCTGATAAAAAATATATTTCTTATAGAGATTTTTTTGATGAAAACAATCATTATAAACTTCAAAAATATGTAGAAAATGCAAATAGGAAAAATCCAAATACAAGAAATACTTTCGATAAAGAGATTATAAAGCTAGATGAAAGAGCTAATATTGTTAATTTAGTTTTTAGTGGAGAGCTTTTTAAATTTATTCCAGTACAAAATGATCAAAATAATCTTTGGTTGGCGCCTTATTCTGCTATTACAACTTTAAAGGGAGAAGAAGGAGAGATTGTTTTAGCTTTGGTGCGAAATTATTTTGGGGCAGTTGATCAAGCTTTTAGTGATAATAATTGGACTAAGGCAGATAAAGCTTTGGGATTAATTAAAGAGTATCAAAGTAAAGTCGGATATAGAGTTATGCCAAGTGAAAATAAAATCAAGACTGAAATTTTTTCAAATAAGATTAAAATTTTTTCAAAATTAATCCCCGTTTATTTGATTGCAGGAATTTTACTTTTGGTAATTGTTTTTGCTAAAATGATTACTCCAAATTTAAAAATAACAAAGATATTTAAAATTGTATATACTCTAAATATATTAGCTTTTGTTATCCATACTATAGGATTGATTCTCCGTGCATATTTATCCGAGCATGCACCTTGGAGTGATGCTTATGAAAGTATGATTTATATTGCATGGGCTTTATCATTATCTGGGATATTTTTCTCTAAAAAAAGCCCTATAGCTTTATCTCTTACTTCTATTTTATCGGGTATAGTGTTAATGGTGGCTTATTTAAATGAAATAAATCCTCAAATTACAAATCTTAGACCTGTTCTTAATTCTTATTGGTTAAGTATACATGTGTCCGTTATAACTGCTAGTTATGGATTTTTAGGTTTGTGTGCCTTGTTGGGTATTTTTGTTTTATTATTGATGTGTTTTCTTAAAAAAGATGGAAAATATAATTCTAATATCTTAAGAAATATCACAGAGGCTACTAGGATCAATGAAATGGCTATGATTTTGGGACTTTGTTTGCTTACAGCTGGAAATTTCTTAGGGGCAATTTGGGCAAATGAAAGCTGGGGGAGATATTGGAGCTGGGATTCTAAAGAAACTTGGGCATTGATAACTATTTTAGTCTATGCTGCAATTTTGCATCTTAGAATGATTCCTAAATATTGCAACCAATTTGTATTTGCTTTGTGGAGCATGTTTGCTTATTGGGTAGTTGCTATGACTTATTTTGGTGTGAATCATTTTTTAACCGGTATGCATTCTTATGCAGCTGGAGAAGCAGTTCAAATTCCTGATTATGTTTATTGGATTTTTATTGCAATGCTTGTTTTAGCATATTTTTCAAGAAGAAAACGTCATTTTGTAGGTAGGCTTTAATGAATTATATTTTTATGGTAATTTTTTGCGTTGCTTTAGCACTCTTTTTATTTTTAAGTTTAATTGCTTATTTGATTACGAGTAGTGGTAAAAAAATACCTAAAAAAGATAAAGATACACCCGCTGTTAAAAAAAAGGCTAAAAGAGTATTTGATACTAATTTAGATAATATGATTGCAGCGGCGGCTGATCCAAATTTAAGCGATTCTGATTTACAAGAATTAGCTAAGTTATATGTTGCTACGCATAAATTAGGATCTAAAACTTCTAAAGAATTAGATGATGCTACTAAGAAAAAATTAGAATTTGTTGCATCTTTGGCTTCAAATATAAATGCAAGCCCTCAAACTGTAAGCTTTTTAAATAAAGAGCTTAAGAAAATTTCTGCCTCGTATAAAAAAGAGATCGATGCTTATGAGCAAATGGGATTAGCAAAGAGAAAAATTAAAGAAGAGCAATAATAAAATTTAAAATAGCTTGATTTTATGTAAATATTTTATAATCAATATTTACATAAATTCTTAAAAGATAAAGTTAATAAATTTAAGTTATTGATTTTTTAATCCATTTTTATAAAGTAAATTTTAAAATTTTTATTTGCAAATTTTTCATTTCTTGATATTTTTTTAAGTTTATCAATGTCTATTATTTTTTATATCTTGTAAAAATTTCTTTATGCAAGATAAAATCTCCAATTTTGCATTTACCTGACTTAAGAACTATGTTATTATTTTGTTTTTCAACTTCAATATCGCAAAAATCGTTATTATACTCCATAGAAAATATTTTTATAATAGCTTTTGTAGGAGATTTTAAATTGATTATTCTAATAACTGAATAATTCATATCATTTGGCTTTTCTGTGTAAAAATTTGTATCCCAATCATCAAAGGCGCTACCATTTTTAGAATATCCAATTTCACAATAAATTCCACCCATCATCTCATCATTATAACAATTATCACTTATTTGAAAGGCTTGTTTATCGGCTACATAAATACCTTGCCAATCCTTTACAAAAGTAGGAAATTCTTTAGCATAAGTGATGTTTAAAAACATTAAGAATAAAAAAATATATTTCATTATTCTGCTTCCTTATTTGGTTGCGGTAATAAAAGCAATGACTTTCATCAAGAATTTGTGAAATTTGGTTTTTTGCTTCATTTTAGCATTTTTATCTTTTATTTAAAAAACATAAGTTTAAATTATAGTAGCAAAACTTTTATTTTTCTTTATAATTTTGTAAAATTTCTAATATCTTTTTATACCTTGATATCGCTTTAAAATCCTTTTTATTTTTAGCTTCTTTGATTTTTTGAGTTGTGTATTGAAATAAAGAAAGTTCTTTTTGTGTTTTTTCATCCTCTATGGTTGCTTTTATATCAATCACTTTATTCTTAAGTAAAAATTTTAATGCTTTTATACTCCTTTTATCAATGGCTTGTTGTTCATAACTTACAGAAGGGATAGCTATACCATTAAAAAATGTCATATTGTGTTCTGGATCGGGTTTTAATTTTTCATACATATATTTTAATCCCACAACATCATCTTTGGCAATCATATCAAGAATAGCCCAATTAGTTTGAAAAGAATATCCTTTGTTACCTTGAGCTTCGTTAGTTTCATAAGCTTTTTTAAAATTCCATTTTCCATGTCGTTTAAACCAATCATTGTATATAGTTGATTGATTTGTTGTTTGTTTTGATATAGGACTTGCACTGATACATCCAAATCCTAGCAAAATTATAAAAATTATAATGTATTTTTTAATCATATTAGCTTCCTAGTAATCTTCATTATAAGATCTTATCCTTTATATTTTTTTCAAAAATTTATAAGTCCCATACTCTTACCAAATAACAAATTCTCTAAAATATTAAAAGGATATAAGGCATTGCATAAAGTTAAATAAATAAAAATTATTGTATGAAATTTCGGCTTTTTGTATGCTACAAACAATAAAGCCACAAAAAATAAAATCAAACAACTTTCATAAATAATAAATGTTGTTTTGTTTATATTAAGCACAGTTTGTAATAACCCTAGCATATTGTCATTGATTATCATGTAATATATATCATTGATAGTAAAAAATATCAGAAAAACACCTGATATAAAAATGGCTCTAAATTTGTGTTTTAATAGTAATATTGGTATAAAAATACAAAATAACCATATTAAAATAGTATTTGTCATTGTATAGCCTTGCATAAAAATATAGTAAAATGCTAATCTAATAAAAAAATATCACATTTTTTATTTTGCTTATTGTCGCAACCAAAATAAAATTTATGATTATTATTCCAAATTTCAAAGCTTCCGCCTGCATTAATTTCAAAAAAAATAATCAATATTATCTAAAGAAAATCTTCCTCTAATAACACAAGGAATTTGATCAAAAATGCGGTAAGAAGTTTGCCAGTCTTCATATTTTTGACTGATTTTAAAAAACTCTTTTAAAGACTCCTCGTTAAATTTCCATCCTTTACAAGCTTTTTCTAAACCAAAATATTGTTTGTTTAACAATACTGAATTATCAATGTAAATTCTTTCAATTTTAGAAAAATCTTTTATTGATAGATTAAGATTTTGTTCAGTTGCTGATGTTAAATCAATAATCATACTCGTATAGATTAGCACCTTCACTACTTGTCTTATATGAAATTTTATCGTATTCACGGATATTCTTATCGATCAAATTATATTTTGATTTTAAAAAATATTAGGTTTTTGATAGGTTTTTTGCTTTTTTATTGTCTCATCCATAGCTTGCATTTCTTCTAAAGTTTTCATTTGTTTTTCCTTAAAATAATTTTTTAAAAATCTTTTTTTATTTGTT
>NZ_JACHTO010000022.1:0-19726 GCF_020135895.1 Campylobacter sp. 2457A
AAATCTTCTAGCATTTTTTTAGCCATCAATTCATAGCCTTTTATAGTTAAATGAACATCTTTTAAAGAAAGTTTTTGTTCGATCCATTTATTTTTACCTCCTGTATCTTGCATAAATTTATACATGTCAAAAATAAAGGTTTTTTCTTCTTTTGCAACTTCATAAAGTGCTTTTCTTATGGTAAAAAAATTAGGTGCTAGTTCATAAGTTTGATTTTTTTTGTAGGTTACAATAGGAGGTGATATCAGCATAATGATAGCATTTTTATTGTAACTTTTAAGCGTTTTAATCCAATGCTTGAGATTATTTTTAAAAGTTTGTTTTTCAAAGCCTTGAAAAAATGCGTCATTTGATCCATAAGCAAGTATAATGAGATCACTATTTAAAAGTTTTAATTCATTTTTGACCACCGAAGGATTCCAAGAAAGCCAAATATCGCTTTTGGCGCCATTTATAGCGATGGTATCTAAAAAATTGTTATTGTTTTTATTGGTTATGAAATATCCGCCAAGCTCGGCATTTTTTTGCAAAGCTGTAATTTCCAAAGGAAAGGTTAATTCAAGTTTTTTATAAGACCACTTGTTATTTTTAAAAGAGCGTAGGTAGAAATTTTTACCCCTTGCGTCTTTGATATTGAAGGCATTGCTATTGTGTTCAGCTTTAAATAAAAAACCTACTTCGAATTTTTTTTTGTTTAAGGTTGTATCGATGTTGATTTTTGCATTTTTATCTTTAGCCTTTGCTATGATACCACCTAATGGGAAATTTAGTTTTGTATTTTTTGGATTTTTAGAATTTAAAATTTCAAAATTTTTATAAGAGTATTTAAGATTTAAATTTTGCTGATATTTAGGTTGAAGAGCATGAGCAAATCCTATAGAGTTTGATTTTATAAGATATCCTCTAAGCACTCTTGGAAAAAAGTCAGCTGCGATGTGAGAGTCGCCAAAAATTCTAATGCCTATATTGTTTTCACTTTTTAATTTTTTTTCAATTTTTTTCAAATCTTTTTTGGGAACATAGCTTGTTAGGGCGGAGTGATTTTTACTTTGTATAAGAATTTTATCTATAAGATCATTAGTAGATCCAAATAAATTGGTAAATAAAAATAAAAATAAAAATAATTTTATTTTATTTGCTGACATTTTGATCCTTGATAATTAAGTGTTTTAATAAAAGTTTAGACATAATTTTAGCGCCACTCATTGTAAAATGAATGCCATCATCAGTTCTTACTTTTATCGTTTTATTGTTTTCATTTTTAATATAAGTAGAATATCGATCATTGAAACTAAAAGATGATTTTGTATCGATAAAAATTTCTTTATTTTTAAGAACTTCTTGACGATAAATTTCATTTAAAATTTGAATTTTATCATTAAGACTATCTTTTTTTACCGGTGGGACTTCAAACCATAAAATTTTAACCTTATATTTTTGAGCTATTTGTATGATTTCATCCACTCTAGCCGTGTAAATTTCTTTCCAAGCTGGGGTGCCAAAACGAAGATAATTTTTACCTTTTCTAATATCCCAAGGATCATTTGGACCTAATAGCACGACAAGGTATTTGATATTTGAATTTGTTAAAAATGCATTTTCTATGGTTTTTGCCCAATTGAAATAGGATTTGTAAGAAAGTCCCGTGTTTTGTTTGCTTAGATCTTCTGTTTTTATGCCTAGATTGCTTAAATTTTTATTAAGATTCATTGCAACTCCTTGCATCAAGGAATCACCCATAAATAAAAATTCTTTACTCGGATCGACTATTAATTTTGTATCATCATCGGTTAAAATAGTTGTGTTTTGTTCTTCAAAAGAGCTTAAATTTTGCTCTTGTTGGGGTTGCTCTTTTGTTTCTGGATTGTTGCTAAGATTTGTATCTTCTTCGCTAATATCTTTTATAACTTGATAATTAGCATAGGCAACCTTAGGGGTATTTTCTGTACTTAAAACGGTATGAATTTGTTCTAATTTTGTTTTTAATTTGTTACCTTCTTTTAAAATGGTATTTTGCGGATAAAAGCTAAAGTGATATCTTTGTTCTATATATGAACTGATGCTTTGATTCATAACAATTACGACTAAAACAAATACTGTTATCAAAATAAATAAAAATTTAGCAACTTTCATTAAAAACTCGAATAAATAAAATTAGGAATACCATCAGGCATAAACGTAAATATCAATAATAAAATAAAAGTAATAATAAAAGGTTTTAATAAAAAAGGCGTTAAATCTAAAATTTTTACACAATAAGCTCTAAAATTGATAAATAAAGGATAGATAAGAAAAATAACGGCAAAACTTGTAAGAATGTAAATATCTTGATAACTCGGTATATGTGAAAAATTATTATAACATGCTTTAAAATATTCCATAGCATCATCTAAGCTTTTATTGTAATAAAAGAAAATCCAAGTAAAACATACAAACTGAAAGGTTAAAAATCTTCCAAGTGCTGGAATTTTTTGCAAATTTATTTTTGTTAAAGCAAGTATATGTAAAAAGGCAACGCCTATGCCGTGTAGCAAACCCCAAATTAAAAATGTTAAAGTATTGCCATGCCATATTCCAGAAAGTATAAAAGCAATAAGGAGATTTAAAATAGTTCTTGCTTTACCTTTTTTGTTACCACCTAAAGGGATATAAATATAATCCCTTATGAAAGTTGAAAGGCTTATATGCCATCTTGACCAAAATTCTTTGAGATTTTTAGATAAATAAGGCATGTTAAAATTTGGCGGAAGATTAAAACCTAGCATGAGAGCAAAAGCACATACTAAATCAATATAGCCGCTAAAATCGCAATAAATTTGTATAGCGTAAGCATAAATAGCGCTTAAAAGTTGTATAAAATTATAAGATTGTGGAAAATCAAGAATGTGTTCAGCATAATTTCCTAGATAATTAGCTATAAGTACTTTTTTTACGATTCCAAAAATCAATAAAGTAATAATTAAATTTTCATTTTTAAATTCTCTTTTACGATGACTTTGTTCAAAGAAAAAAGAACTCCGCATAATTGGACCTGAAAGGAGGGTAGGAAAAAAAGATAAAAATAAGGCTAAATTTAAAAAGCTTTCTAAACGGCGTTTTTTATAGACTTCTAAAAGATAAGTGATTGAAGCAAAAGTATAAAAACTAATCCCCATAGGAAATAAAACATCCAAATCAATAAAATCAAGACCAAAAAATTCCATCATAGAATCAAAACTTGCTTTAAGGCTTGAAAAATATTTGAAAAAGCATAAATTTAAAATAACAAAGGCGATACAAGTCATAAAAACATAGCGTTTTTTTTGGACAAAAATCAGTAAGGAAAAATAATGTATAAAAAAAGTATATACAAATAAAATTAAAGCAAAATAGGGGTTGATTAAAAAATAAATCAGATAAGAAAAGGTTAAAATTAAAATATTTTGTATTTTGTAATTGTCATAAAATAACCAATAGATGGCAAAAAATGCCATCATTAAAATGCTAAATTCTAAAGAAAAATAAGTCATATTAAGTTTGGTTTTTTTAATAAAAACTATTTTTTAAGAGCAATACTTTTAATATATTGATCTGCTAAATACAAGCCATTGCCACTTTCGCCAATGAGTTTGATTTTATCCACTATACCACGGAAAAGCGCTTCTTCTTCGTGCTGTTCGCTTACATACCATTGTAGGAAATTAAAAGTAGAATAGTCTTTATTGGCAAGCATATGTTCTACTAGCTCATTGATTGATTTTGTAATGCTTTGTTCATGGGCGTATGTTTTTTCAAACACATCAAGCAAAGAGCTGAAATTTTGTTCAGGTTGTTTTACTTCTTTAAGTTCAACGTGAGAATCGGTTTCATTAAGATAAGTGATGAGTTTTTTTGCGTGTTCACTTTCTTCGCTAGCATGGGCAAACAAAAACGCTCCCGCACCATCAAAACTATTTTCATAGCACCAAGAACTCATACTCAAATACAAATTAGCCGCATACATTTCTTTATTGACTTGCTCATTAAGCAATCTTACTACTTCTTTTGAAAGCATCAAATCTCCTTATTTATATATTTTTTTAAATATATCTAAATTTAGTAAAAATTTGGTAAAAAATAAACTAATAAATTTATTTTAAATGAAAATTTTATATTTTTAATAAAAAACAATTTTAAAAATTTAAGAAATGTTTTGATAAAATTTTCAGTTTTTCAAGGTGAAATTCTATGGCAAAAAAAAGACTTTCTTTATCAAGACTTAGCGTTCCTATTTTTTGGGATTTATTTTTTAGATTTTTAAGTATTATTGCTAATACTGCTATGGTGTCTCATTATTCTAATGATTTAGTTGGAGCCATGGGGGCTGGTAATGAGATTATCGATTTATTTATCACCGTTTTTAGTTTTTTAAGTGTGGGATGCAGTGTTGTCGTTGCTCAAGCGATCGGAGCAAAAGATACTATATTAGCTAGAAAAGTCATCCATCAAAGTTTGTTTTTAAATTTGCTTGTTGGTTTGGTTTGCGGGAGTTTTATTTTATGGCAAAGTGAACTTTTGCTCAATCTCTTAAATATACCTAAAGAATTACTCAAAGACAGTCAAATTTATCTCGATATGCTTGCTATCTGCCTTGTTTTTGATGCAGTTGGTTTGATACTTTCAGCGATTATTAGAGTTTATAATATAGCCTATTGGGTTATGATGGTGGGCATTATGATGAATTTAATTATCGTCGTTGGAAATTTTTACGTGCTTCATTTTACAGAGCTAGAACTTTTTGGAGTAGGGATTAGTAATATCATAGCAAGGATTGTTGCTATAATCGCTATGTTTTTAATCGTAACTTATAAGCTTAAAATTCATTTGAAAATAAAAGAAATGCTTAGCTTTGAAAAAGAAGTGCTAAAAAAAGTTTTTAGCATAGGAGGTTTTTCTGCGGGAGAAAATCTCATTTGGATCAGTCAATATATCATTAGTTTTAGCTTTGTCGCTAGTCTTGGAAAAGAAAATCTTAGTGTCCAAACGATTTATTTTCAATTATCTTTATTGATTATGATGGTAGGAATTGCCATGAGTGTGGCTAATGAGATCATCGTAGGAAAGTTAGTCGGTGCAAAATATGAAAATATAGCTTATAAACATACTTGGAAGGCGCTTTATTTTAGTGTTATGGTTACGATTGTAGTGGTGTTGTGCCATTATTTTTTAAAAAATGTTACCATGAATCTTTTAGATTTGGAAGAAGAACTTAGAGAAATTATGCTTCCTTTATTTACTCTTTCTATTTTTCTTGAAATTTCAAGAACTTTTAATATAGTAATGGTTAATGCTTTAAGGGCGAGTGGAGATGCTAGATTTCCATTTTTTAGTGGCATGGTATTTATGTTAGGGGTTTCTTTGCCTGTGGGATATATACTTTGTTTTCATTATAATCTTGGAATTTTGGGAATTTGGATAGGTTATTGTGCGGATGAATCTTTAAGAGGGCTTGTTAATGCCTATAGATGGAAGAGTAAAAGATGGCAAGGAAAAGCTGTAGTATAAAGGAATTTTCTTGGAAGGATTGGATATTTTTTTATCAAAAAAAATCCATTAAAAATGTATATTTAAGGTTAAATGAAAAAGGTGAATTTCATTTAAGTTTGCCTTATTATTATACTTTAGAAGATATTGAAAAATTTTTAATCAAGCATGAGGATTGGATTAAAAAAACGTGGCTTAATTTTAAAAATAAGGTTAATGAAGCGGATCAAGTTTATTTTTTAGGTAAAAAATATCGATTGGTTTTAAAAGAAAATCTCTTTAAAACAAAAATTTTAAAAAATGAAATTTATACTCCTTCAAAATTGGAATTTGAGTCGTTTTTAAGGAAAAATTCAAAAATTATTTTTCTTTTTTATCTTAAAAAATGGACTCAAAAAACTAAGCTTAGTTATACACATTTAAGCATTAAGAAAATGAAAACGCGTTGGGGCTCTTGCAATCATAAAAAAGGTTATATTAATTTAAATTTAAAGCTTTTGGAAAAAAGCTTAAAGGCTATAGAATACGTTATTTTGCATGAAATAACACATTTGAAATACCCTAATCATGGTCAAGATTTTTATAATTTTTTGGCATTTTATATGGAGGATTTTAGAGAAAGGGAAAAAGAATTTAAACTTTATAAATAAGATTGATTTTTTTTGTTATAATTTTTTACATTTGTAAGGATTGAAATTGATTTTGGAATTTGAATTTGAATATTTTGGGAATAATGATTATTTTGCTTATCTTTTAAATTTTTATGCTAAGGATTATAAATACAGCTTAAATCAAAAAGAAGATAAAATTTTATTGCAAATTGAGGGTGATGAAAATGAATTGTCTGCTTTTTGTGAAAATCTAAAAGGCATAAGTAATAGTGTTTTTTTGAAAAAATTTGATGTAAGATTGGCTGAAAAATTCAATGATTATAATCAAGATTTTAAACATTGCGAAAAGTTTTCTTATCTTACTCATTTAAATTCTAGCGCCTATATAGAAAAAAAAGAACTCTTAAATAATGAATGGGGTGTGTTTTGCGAGAATGAAATTTCATTGGATGGATTTTATTTTGAAAAAATAGATCAAGTTAATTTTAATGCATTTTTACAAAAAGCCTTTGAAAAATTAGTCAATAAAGAAGAAATTTATCTAAAAAATCATAAAGGAAATTATAAAATCAGTCTTTTTGATGAGAAATTTGAATGTGATTTTTTAGTACCTTGTGATATAAAATCTATACAGACGATTTTTGTTTGTTCGCAAGAAAATTTAAAACTTCTTGCGAGTTTAGAAAAGCCTTTAATTAAATTAAGATTAAATGCTATATTTAGAAAAAAATATAATTTAAATTTCAATGAATTTAAACTAATGTTAGCGCAAGATCTCTTTACGTTTGCTTTATGTTGCGAGCTTTATAAGCAAGATTTTTCTTTTTTAAGTGTTGTAAAAACTGAAGAAAAAAAGCAAGATTTTGAAGTGATGAATTGTGATGAAAAAGTTGTAATTTTGCAAGGCTTAGAATTTATAAATTATAAAGCAAGAGAGCTTATTTTGTCTAAAGAAGATAAAAATATGGCAAGAATTTCTTATATACTAAGCAGTTTTAAGCAAGAAGTTTTTCTTTTGGAATTGAGCAAAGAATATGAAGATATTTTGCTTGTTAATAAGGAGTTAAATTTATTAAAACTTGATTTGCCTAAAAGTTTTAAAAAGCTTTATGAAGAAATTGAAAAAGATGAGATTGGAGCTAAGCTTTTAGCTAATTTTTCAAAAGAATTTCCACTTTTAAATGAAGATTTTACTTTAAAAAATAATTTTTATTCTTTATTTTGTATTTTGGGTAGAATTTTAAATTTAGATGAAGAATTTTATAAAGCTGGAGAAAAACTTTTAAAAATAGCCGATGAAACTAAAATGCCTCGCGGAGTTAAGATAGATTATCGTTTAAAAGAAGATAAAAGCTTTGATTATACAAGAACTTTACGATCTGCTATGAGTTTTATGCTTGCTGGAGTTGATAGCACTAATATCGCTTATGGGGCTGTGGAGAGTTTGAGTTATTTTTTACGTGATGTGTATGATGAATTAAGATCAAAAAATCAAGCTAAAATAGCTGTAGTCAGTGGATCTTTGTTTGAGCATAAGTCTTTGCTTAGAAATACTTTAAAACATTTAAAAGATTGTAAATTAAGCGATGCACCACTTAGGATTTAAAATCAAAATTTCAGGCTTAGTCCAAGGTGTGGGATTTCGCCCTTTTGTGTATGAATTAGCCTTAAAACTTCAACTTTTAGGAGAAGTTAAAAATGATGGTTTTGGAGTGGAAATTTTACTTTATTGTTCTCATAAAAAATGTCTTGAATTTATAGAGCAGTTAAAAGGCAATCCTCCACCTCTTGCAAGAATAGACAAAATTGAACTTTTAGAATGTGATTTAAAAGCTTATAATGATTTTTGCATTACCCCTTCAAAACAAAGTTTAAGAACAACTCCTATGTTGAGTGATTTTGCACTTTGCAAAGAATGCAAAAATGAATTTTACGATCCAAATAACAAGCGTTTTCATTATCCTTTTATCACTTGTACGCATTGTGGGCCTCGTTTTAGCATCATAAAAAATTTACCTTATGATAGAGTTAATACTACAATGGATAAATTTAAAATGTGTGATTTTTGCGAGAAAGAATATAAAAATCCTTCAAATCGTCGTTTTCATGCTCAACCTATTAGTTGTTTTGAATGTAAAATTTCAGTGCATCTAAAAAATAGACAAGGTGAAATTTTATTTACAGATGAAAATGCTTTTATAGAATGTGCAAAACTTTTAAAACAAGGAAATATCCTTGCTATTAAAGGAATGGGTGGTTTTCATTTAATGTGCGATGCCTTTAATGAAAAAGCCTTAGAAGAATTAAGAATAAGAAAAAATCGCCCTAAAAAACCCTTTGCTTTAATGTGCAAGGATATTAAAGATGTCAAGGAACTTGCATTTTTAAATAATGAAGAAGAAAGATTGATCAGCGGATCATTAGCGCCTATTGTAATATTAAAAGCGAAAAAAAACTTTGCTTTGATTGCACCTGATATTGATAAATTAGGCATTATGCTTGCTTATACTCCTTTGCATCTTTTGATTTTTGAGTATTTTAAAGGCATTCTTGTAGCCACAAGTGCAAATTTAAGTGGCGAAAGTATTATTAAAGATGAGGATAATTTAAGATCTAAACTCGGTAAAGTTTTTGATTATTATTTGGATTATGATAGAGAAATTTTTAACTCAAGTGATGATAGTATTGCTCAATTAATCGGCAATCAAGCTATGTTTTTACGTACTTCAAGAGGCTTAAATCCCTACTATATAGAAACAAATTTAAAATCCGATCAAACTTATCTAGCTTTAGGTTCGGAACTTAAAAACCAATTTGTGATTTTTTATCAAAATAAAATTTTAATCTCTCCTTATATAGGAGATTTAAAAAGTGTTGATGTCTATGAAAGATTTTCAAAACTTTTGGATTTTTTTAAAAAAAGTTATGATTTGAAATTTGATGCGGTACTTTGCGATAAACACCCGCATTTTTTATATGCAAAAGATTTTAAACAAACCTTTAAAATTCAGCATCATTATGCGCATTTTTGTGCAGCTTATTTTGAATATCAAGAAAAATTTATCAAAGATGAAAAGGCTTTAGGGTTTGTTTGGGATGGAACGGGTTATGGCGATGATGGTAGTATTTGGGGTGGGGAAGTTTTTGTGGCTAATTTAAAAGAGTATGAAAGAATTGCTCATTTTGATGATTTTAAATTAATCAATGCGGATATAAAAAATATATATAATTTAGCCTTAAGTGTGATTTGGCATTACAATTTAGAAGATCTAGCTCAAGATTTTTTAGCTAAAATTCCAAAAGTCAAGCTTGAAAATCTTAAAAAAATTTATGCAAATTCTACCCTTAAAACCAGTTCTTTAGGGCGCATTATCGATGCTTTTGGTGCTATGGTTTTTAATTTGGATCAAAGTTCTTATGAAGCACAAATTGGTCTTATGTGTGAAAGTTTTTATCAAAAAGATTTGAATTTTTCCTATAGGCTTTATGTTGAAAATGGAAAAATTAATTTTAAAGAATTGATTTTAGGGGCTTTAAGGGATGAAAAAAACAAAGCCATTACAGGTATGCTTAATGGTTTAGCTGATTTTATTATAAATTATAGTCAAAATTATGATTTTAAAATATTGCTTAGTGGAGGGGTTTTTCAAAATAAAACCTTACTTGAAATTCTAAAAGCTAAAAAATTAGACTTTTTTGTGCCTTTAAAATATCCTTGCAATGATAGTTCTATAGCTTTAGGGCAAATGATACATTTTTTAAATAAAAATTAACCCAAAAACTCATTAAATTTTAATACTTTTAAGGATACAATGGAATAATTATTTATTTAAGGAATAAAAATGTGTAAAGATTGTGGTTGTTCTATAAATTCTAAAGAAAATTCTTTTCATCATGAAAATCCAAGTTTAAAAGAAAGTAAAACAGTAGAGGTGATTTCTAAAATCTTAAGTAAAAACGATGAACAGGCTTTGCATAATAGAAATCATTTCAATGAAGCGCATACTCTTTGTATCAATTTAATGAGTTCTCCAGGAAGCGGCAAGACTACTCTTTTAGAAAGCACAATCAAGGCTTTAAAAGATGAATTAAAAATTGCTGTGATTGAGGGAGACTTAGAAACCAATAATGACGCACAAAGAATTAAAAATGTTGGCGCTAAGGCTTATCAAATCACCACTGGGCAAAGTTGTCATTTGGATGCTTTTATGGTGCATGATGCCTTGCATCACTTAGCGATTAATGATGTGGATTTGCTTTTTATAGAAAATGTGGGTAATTTAGTTTGTCCTGCAAGTTATGATTTGGGTGAGCATTTAAATGTTGTTTTGCTTTCAGTGACTGAAGGGAGCGATAAGCCACAAAAATATCCGGTTATGTTTAAAAAAGCTGATGTGGTGCTGATTAGTAAAGCGGATTTGGCACATCATTTTGATTTTGATATTAAAGAAGCAAGCAAGTTGATTAAAGAATTAAATCCAAGAGCGGATATCATAGTTTTAGATGCTAAAAATGGAAGTAATATGGAACTTTGGTATAAGTTTTTAAGATTAAAAAAGGAGCTTTTTTAATGTGTTTATCTATTCCATCTGAAATTTTAGAAATTGATGAATTAAATAATGCTACCGTGCAAACCTTAGGCGTTAAAAGAAAAGTTAATTTAGATTTGATTGATGAGCCTTTGCAAAAAGGGGATTTTGTTTTGATCCATGTAGGCGTTGCTATGGAAAAAATCGATAAAGAATCTGCCCTAGAAAGTATAAAAACTTATCAAGAAATTGTAGAAAAAATGAATAATGGAGAAATTAATACCGATGAAGGGGATTTGGGTTTAAATGAATTTAATCGATGAATTTAGAGACAAACAAAGCATTTTAGCCTTAAAAAAATTAATAGAAAAAGAGATTAAAAACCCTATTAATATTATGGAAATTTGTGGTGGACATACGCATAGTATTATGAAATATGCCTTGCCTTCTATTTTGCCTAAAGAAATTAATTTTATCCATGGTCCAGGTTGCCCTGTATGTGTTATGCCTAGAAATCGTATTGATATTGCTATAAAATTAGCCTCCATGAAGGATAATATTTTTTGTACTTTAGGAGATCTTTTAAGGGTGCCAGGAAGTGATTTTTCTTTGATTGATTTAAGGGCAAAAGGAGCGGATGTTAGAGCGCTTTATTCTCCGCTTGAAATTTTAGAAATTGCTAAAGAAAATCCAAATAAAAATATCATTTTTTTTGCCATAGGTTTTGAGACAACAACCCCTATGAGTGCTCTTTTGCTTGAAAAAGTGATAGAGTTAAATTTAAAGAATGTTTTTTTTCATATCAATCATATCACTGTTCCAGCACCTATTGAAGCGATTATGGATGATGAAAATGTGCAAATCAATGCTTTTTTAGGACCTTCTCATGTGAGTGTGATAACAGGTTTTGAAATTTATAAACCTATAGCGACTAAGTTTAAAACCCCTATAGCAGTGAGTGGCTTTGAGCCAGTGGATATTATGGAGAGTGTTTTAAATATAGTAAAACAAATCAATAAAGGAACTTTTGAGGTATATAATCAGTATAAAAGAGCCGTGAGTGAAAAAGGCAATATTAAAGCACAAAATTTGGTTACAAAATATTTTGAACCTTGCGATTTTGAATTTCGCGGCCTAGGAATTATTAAAAATGGTGGATTAAGATTAAGGGAAGAATTTAGCGATTTTGATGCAAATAAGCAATTTGATTGTGCAGTGTCAAGTAAAAATGAAAGTAAAGCTTGTATTTGTGGGCAAATTTTAAGAGGTTTGGCTAAGCCTTATGATTGCAAAGTTTTTGGCAAGGCTTGTACCCCAAGAAGTCCTATAGGTAGCTGTATGGTTTCAGGAGAAGGAGCGTGTGCGGCTTATTATAAATATTCAAAGGTAAATGCATGAAAAATATTTCTTTAGCCCATGGCGGCGGCGGAGAAGAAATGAATGAGCTTTTGGGTGAAATTTTTAAAATTTTTAACAATGATATTTTAAATGCGGCAAATGATGCTGCAATTTTAGGAAATTTAGCCCTTAGCACAGATTCTTTTGTTTTAAATCCTATATTTTTAGATGATGAAATAAATATTGGCAAACTTTGTGTTTGTGGTTCTATCAATGATGTTTTGATGGTTGGAGCTAAACCAAAGTACCTTAGTTTGGCTTTTATTTTAGAAGAAGGTTTTGAAATAGAAAAACTCAATAAAATTTTACAAAGCATACAAAAAGAGTGTTCTAAAGCCGGAGTTTTAGTTGTGTGTGGTGATACTAAAGTGGTACCAAAAGGCAAGGGTGATGAAATTTACATCAACACAACAGCTTTAGGAGAAATCCTTGATAAAAAAGAAACTAAAAATATAAAAGCAGGGCTTAGCGTGTTGGTTTCTGGAGATATAGGTAGGCATGGTGCGAGTGTTTTGATACAAAGAAATCATTTAGAAGCTAATATTAAAAGCGATTGTAAGATTTTAAATGAAGAAGTTTTAGAGCTTTTGGAAAATAATGTAAAAGTTGTAGCTATGCGTGATGCAACTAGAGGGGGCTTGAGTGCGGTTTTAAATGAATGGGCAAAACAAAGTGGAAATGATTTTTTAATTTTTGAAGAAAAAATTATCATACAAGATGAGGTGTTAGGACTTTGTGAGCTTTTTGGTTATGAGGCGTATGAACTCGCAAATGAAGGCACTTTTGTTCTTTGCGTGGAAAAAGAAGATGAGAAAAAAGCCTTGGAGATTTTAAGAAAATATAATAAAAATGCAAATATCATAGGGGAAGTTTTAGAAGAAAAAGCCTCTCGTGTGATTTTGCAAAATTCTTTTGGAGCTAAGCGTTTTTTAGAGACTCCAAAAGGTGAGCTTTTACCGAGAATTTGCTGATGCATGAACTTAGCATAGTGGAATCTTTAATCGATCTTTGTGAAGAAAATGCTTTAGCTAATAATGCTAAAGATATACAAGAAATTTATGTCAATATCGGGCGTTTAAGCGGAGTTGAGGTAGATCTTTTTAAGCGTTGTTTTGAAACATTTAAGGAAAATTCACAATTTTGTAAAAATGCAAAACTTTTGATAGAGATCGCCCCACTTGAAATTTTATGTTTAAAATGTGATCAAAAAAGCATTTTAAAAGAAAATATTTTTAAGTGTCCGCATTGCTCGAGTTTGGATTATAAGATCACACAAGGTGAAGATTTGCATTTGATGCGATTAGTAATGCAGTGATTATGTTTTCATGATTCTTCCAAGTTCTAATAAATTTGAAATTAAAAATTCTTTTTTGGCTAACTTAGAATTGGTTTTTAACTCATATTCACTTTTAAGCAATAAAGCAAAAATATTTTTATATTGCTCTATTTTGATACTAAAGGCTTGCTGGCTTAATTTTTGGGCGATTAAAGGAGGAGGCGAGTAGCCTAGTAATTCTTTTAAATCCACTTTTCCATAAATTTTTGCATAAATGGCGATTTTAAAAAGACGATAAAAACTAGCACTTAGATAATTAAGCAATGCAATTTCATTATAGCTTTCTATGATTTTTTCAAGCTCATTTTTAAAATCTAGCCTTTTTAAAATCAATTCAAAAAAGCTTTCAAAATTTCCAGAACTAAGGCTATAGCAGTATTGCTCTATATCTTTTTCACTTACACTTAAATTAGCAAATTTATTTAATTCACTCGCTGCTAGATATAGATTTTCATTAAAATTTGTAAATAGCATAAATAAGGCATTTTGAGTGATTTCTATATTAAGTTCTTTTGCTTTCATCGCTAAAAGTTCTATGCCTTCTTTTGCATTGTTGGGTTGAAAAAAACGCGTAAAATTATTTGTAAAAATTTTTTCTATATCACTTTGTTTGGAATTTTCATCATAAAGTTCCAAAAGAAAAAAATTATTTTGATTATTGTGGCAGAGTTCGACTAGAATTTTTAATTCTTTTGCGGGAATTTTTTTATTGATTTTTAATTCTAAAAGCTTATTGTTACTAAAAAGAGAACCTCCGCTTAAAAAATCACTGGCTTGATTAAAATGATATTCTTCAAAAAATAATTTTAAAGTTTCATCATAAGTCCATTTTTTCTTAATAAAATTGGCATATAATTCTATTTGGAAATTATCGGCTCCATATAAAAAGAAAAAATTAGGAAAATTATTTTTTAAAAGCAGTGTTTGCAAGTCTTTTCTATACATTTTTTACCTCAAGCAACAATTTTTCCATAAATTTTAGCCATGACAATATCTGCTTCTATAATTTGAATTTCAACCCTTTGCAAAAGATTAGCACGGGTATCGTAAAGGATAATATCTGCTCCTTTAATTTCATCATCAAGTTTAGCAATACACACCCCTTCATTTTGAATGATTAAAGCTTGAAAGCATTTTCCTATATTTTTTAAAGCCCATCTTGCAAATTTTCTATCCATAAAGTCAAAAGCGACTTTATCGGCTTCTCTTTCAAGGGTGCTAAGGCTTTCGCAAGTGCTTTGTATATTTAAAAGCAGATAATTAAAAAGCTTTTCATCTTTTTTTTGTTTGGCTTTTAATAAACGATGTAAAATAAGATCAGAATATCTTCTAATCGGACTTGTAAAATGAGAATACTTGTCAAACCCTAAGCCAAAATGGCCTTGATTTTCACTAGAATATTCTGCTTTTTTTTGCGCTTTAATGATGAGCTTATCAACTTCTGCTCTTAAATTTAACTCATCTGCTAAAGCTTGGATATCGCGTATGAGTTCTGGAAGATTGGGTTTTAATTTAACATCAATGCCAAGTTCGATTAATTCATTAAGAAGTTTATCGATTTTTTTGGCATCAGCACTTAAATGGTTTCTAAAAATTCCCACATCTTCTAAAATTTTTGCTGCTGCTTTATTAGCTAAAAGCATACAATCTTCGATTAGATTGTGAGAAAAAGTATCCTTTTCTATAAAAGTGCTTTCAAGGCTTAAATTTTTATCCAAAACCATTCTTAATTCTTCGGTTCGAAATTCAAAAGCATTTTTAAGGCGTTTTTTTCTTAAAATTTGTGTGATTTCAAAAAGTTTATAAAGCCAATTGTGTTCTTTTAAATCAGGTTTTTTTGATAAAATTTCATCCACTTCATCATAATTAAAACGGCGTTTAGAATTAATAATCGCTTCAAAAAGTTCTTCTTTAACAACTTCATTTTTTTCATTTAAAACGATTTTAAAACAATACGCTAGGCGATCTTCATAGGGTTTTAAAGAGCAAATGTTTTCACTTAAAGCACGAGGTAGCATTGGAATGGCAATGTGTGGAAAGTATATTGAAAATCCACGATTTTTAGCTTCTTTATCTATAGCACTATAAGCATAGACGTATTCGCTAACGTCTGCAATGGCCACATAAATTTCTCGCTTTTTATCATCAAAATAAATAGCATCGTCAAAATCTTTAGCGTGTATAGGGTCTATGGTGCAAAATGGTAAAGATCTTAAATCAATTCTATTTTCATACATGCTCGCATCAACGCTATTGCCATTGGCTAGGGATTCTTTGATGCAAGTATCGCTAAATTCGCTATTTTTATTAAAAAGAGCAAGAGAAATTTTCTCATCCACATTTTCATCATCAATATGCCCTAAAACTTCTATAATATTGTTATTTTCATTTTCTATTTTTAGCACTGTCCCTAAGGGTAGAGCTTTTAATGATTTTTGTGAAGCTTTTAAAGCAAGGCTTAAGCCTGTTTTGATATTCATTCCAAGTACGGCTTCTCCGTATCTTTTGGTGATGACTATTGAAGTTTCATTAGCGCGTTTTAGTACTAAAACAACTTTAGCGCTAGGTCGTTTTCTCTTTAAAGGGAGGAGTTTAACAGCGACGATATCTTTGTAATTAGCACCTTTTAAGTTTTTATTTTCGATGAGTAAATCTTTTTTAAAACTCTCATCAAAGCATTCTAAAAATCCTGTTCCCTTGCTTGAAATATCAAGAACTCCAAAAGCAAAGCCATTGTTGAGGTAAAATTTATTTTTATATTCTTTAATGATTTGATTTGCTAGAAGTTCTCTGATGATTTGTTTGTATTCATTATTAACTTGATTGATATTTATTCCGTAATTTAGGCTGTTTAAAAATTCTTTCATTGGTATACTTTTGTAAGTTTTTAAGAAATTTTACATAAAGTTTATAAAAAAAATATGAATTTTAGACTTTAATTGTTATAATACTTGCCATTGATATTTTAAAATACGGGATAAATAAATGAATAATCTTTTTATCAAAGTCTGTCAAGTAAAATGTGATTTGAAAAAAAATAATTTTTACAAAAATACTTCATTATAAGATTTTATTTTGCTTAAGAAAAAAATAACACAAATACAAAGATTTTTGATTATAGCTATACTTTTTTTATTGTGTATAGCTTTGGCTTTAGGAATTTTATTAAAATATCAAGAACTTAAAAATACTACAAATCATTTTGCTAAAAATAACAACGATCAACAAGAAAATTTGATTTTACTAGAGGATAACAATCAAAATAAAATAGAAATGTTTGAAGATTTTCATGATCAAGATAAAAATAAAAGTTTAGCTATTTTAGAGCAAGAGGCACAAAAAATTGATAATGATATCAATTTAACAAAAATGATCGAACAAAATGTAAGCCTTGAAAAAAATAGCACTTTAGAGAGCAATTTGAGTTTAAATAATGATAATAATTTAAGTTTAAAAAACACAACTATTTTAGAAAATAATTCAAGTTTTATTGAGCAAAATTTAAGTACCCAAACGATACAAAAAAAAGACAAACATCTTCCAAAACTTGCTATTATTATCGATGATATGGCAAGTGCGAGTCAGGTAAGAAATCTTAAAGCTTTAAATTTAAAACTCAATCCTTCTTTTTTCCCACCTGATAAAAATCATCCAAATACTCCAAAATTAGCTTCTAATTTTAATTTTTATATGGTGCATTTGCCTTTGGCTGCTATTCATTACAATAAACCAGAGCTTGATACCTTAAATCCAAGTGATAGCGAAGAAAGAATTTTTAAAAAAATCGCACAGATTAAAAAAGATTTTAAAAATTTAAAATATATCAATAACCACACCGGAAGTTTATTTACAAGCAATGAAAAGGCTATGAAAAATCTTTATGAGGCTTTAAAAAGTCAAAATTTACTTTTTGTGGATTCTAAAACTATAGGAAATTCTAAGGCTTTAAAAGCATCCAAAGTAACAGCTATGGTTTATATACAAAGAGATATTTTTTTAGATAATGAAGATAATGTAGCTTATGTTAAAAAACAGCTTTTAAGCGCTGTAAGATTGGCACAGAAAAAAGGATTTGCCATCGCAATTGGTCATCCAAGAAAAAATACCTTAAAAGCTTTAGAGGAGAGTAAAGATTTACTTGCTAAGGTGGAGTTAGTATATTTGAGTGAAATTTATGGAAAGTAAAATTTTAAGCGATGATTTTTTAGACCTTTTTAAAGACTTAAAAAAACCTCCAAAAAAACTTTACTATAAAGGAAATTTAGAGCTTTTAAGGAAGCGTAAAATTGCCATCATTGGCTCAAGAAAAATGAGTGTTTATACAAAAAATTGCGTTTTTTCTTTGGCAAATATGCTTAAAAATTCAGGAATTTGTGTTGTAAGCGGTGGGGCTTTGGGAGTTGATATCAGTGCAAGTATCGCTGCTATGCCTTATACGATAGGAATTTTTGCAAATGGTTTGAATCAAATTTATCCAAAAAGCAATGAAAAAATTATCAAACAAATGTATCAAGAAGCCTTAGCTTTAAGTGAATATGAAGAAAATTATATCCCTAAAAAATATGATTTTTTGCTTAGAAATCGTTTGATTATCGCTTTAAGTGAAGCTGTAGTTGTTGCTCAAGCTGATATGAGTAGTGGCTCTATGCAAAGTGCTAAACTTGCTTTAGAATTAAAAAAACCTTTATACGTTTTACCTCATAGGATTAATGAAAGTAGCGGGACGAATTTACTTTTGAAAGAGAAAAAAGCGGAATTAATTTATGATTTTAAAGAATTTGTTGGCCAGTTTGCAAAAGTGTGCGAAGATAAGCAAGATGAATTTTTGGATTTTTGTAAAAAAGGTGTCAGCGTCGATGAGGCTTTAGCGCTTTATGGTGAAAAAGTCTATGAATATGAACTTGAGGGTAAAATTTCTATCGAGGGTTTATTGATAAGAGTTTTAAAATGAGAGCGTTGGCATTAGATGTGGGTTTAAAGCGCATTGGAGTGGCACTTTGTATCGATAAAATAGCACTTCCACTTGATGCTGTTATAAGAAAAAATCGCAATCAAGCCGCTACAGAAATAAAAAAAATCTTACAAGAATATGATATTTCTTTATTGATTGTGGGTATTCCAAAAGGAGGTTCAAGTGAAGATGAAATGCAAAGACGCATCCAACATTTTGTTTCTTTGCTTGAATTTGAAAAAGAAGTGATTTATGTAGATGAAAGTGGAACAAGCAAAGAGGCTTTGAAATTTCAAAGGGCTAATACTCGAAAAAAAGATGGAAAATTGGATTCTTTGGCGGCTTTTATTATGATAAGGGATTATTTTGCTCTCTAAAATCAAAACTCTTTATACAGAAAAAGAATTTGTTCAAATTTTAAATTCTTTTGAAAAGGAAAAAAATATTTGTGTCTTTTTAAATTCTTTAAGGTGTGATGCTAAAGAATTAGAAAATGATTTTTTAAAAGCTCATCTAAAATGGAAAAAAATCAATGAATATTGTTATTTGTTTGAAGCTAAGGATAAAAATATTTTAAGTTCTATGAAAGCTTTTAATGAATTTAAATTTTACATACAAAATTATTCCTCTTATTTATGTGCTTTAAATTTGGACGCAAAAGCGGGAGAAAGTGTTTTAGATATGTGTGCCGCTCCAGGTGGCAAAAGCATTAATCTAGCTAATTTTATGCAAAATACAGGTTATTTAGCTTGTAATGAAATCAGCAAGGATCGTTTTTTTGTTTTGCAAAAAAATCTTCAAAATTATGGAGTAAATGCAAAATGCTTTATGAAAGATGGTAAAACAATAGGAAAATTATGCCCTTTAAAATTTGATAAAATTTTACTTGATGCCCCGTGCTCGACTTTTGCAAAAATGGGTTTTGATTTAGAAAAAAGTTATAAAGAAATAAAAAATATAGCTAAAACGCAAAAAAAGCTCTTGCATTCTGCATTAAAGGCTTTAAAAGTGGGCGGAGAGCTTGTTTATAGTACATGTACATTTACCAAAGAAGAAAATGAAGAAGTCATAGAAAATGCCTTAAAAAGCGAATTTAAACTTGAAATTTTAGATATCAATTTAGAGCATGTTATAGCAAAAGATGCGCGAAGTGAGTCTTTTCAAGAAATTTCAAAATGCAAGAGAATTATTCCAAATTCAGATTATGATGGATTTTTTATAGCTAAACTTAGAAAATTATCTTAAACCCTAGTTTGTCCTATGAGATTATTTAATCTATCCATTATAGATCCAACATAAGAATTGATACTTTCACTACTTGCTTTCCAGCCGTTAGCTTTTGCTTGATTAAACTGATTATCAAACCAAGCTCCACCATAACCTATAACAGAATTCTGCC